>JAPLKL010000067.1 GCA_026388095.1 Elusimicrobiota bacterium
GCAGTCCACGTGCGCGTAGTGCCGCTTGTCCGTCTGGTACTCCGCGTGGTGCACGTTGATCGTCACGCCCCGCGCCTTCTCTTCCGGAGCGTTGTCGATCTCGTCGTAGCGCTTGGCCGTCGCCAAGCCCTTCTTGGAGAGGTAGAGGGTGATCGCCGCGGTCAGGGTCGTCTTGCCGTGGTCCACGTGCCCGATCGTCCCGATGTTGACGTGCGGCTTGGTGCGCTCGAATTTCGCCTTGGCCATGTTCGATCTCTCCTTGACATTATGCGCTGACTGTCCGTCCTGAGGCGGCGTATTCTAACATAAACCAGCTGGGGATGGGAATCGAACCCACGACCTTCTCCTTACCATGGAGATGCTCTACCAACTGAGCTACCCCAGCATCTGAACTGGAGCGGGCGATGGGAATCGAACCCACGTAACGAGCTTGGAAAACTCGTGTTCTACCATTGAACTACGCCCGCGTCCCAGCCCGCCGACCCATAAGCATTCCGCTCTTGTGCCGGAAAATCTCGGGGATTTGCGGCGGCGGGACCTGGATAATATAGCGATTTTTCCTAAAAGGTGTCAAACCCCTATGTCTTCGTTCCATAACTCCGGGCGGCGGCGTATGAAATCCGCCATCAGCTCGCGGCACTCGGCCAGGTCGAGGTTGACCAGACGGGTGAAGCGGCGCGAGTAGCTCTCCGGGCCCTTGAAGGTCCGGTTCTCGCCGATGACCACGCGGGGGATCTTGTAGAGGAGGATGGCGCCGGTGCACATGGCGCAGGGCGAGAGCGTCGAGTAGAGCGTGCAGCGCCGGTAGTCGCGGGCCTTGAGCCGGCCGGCGTTCTCCAGGCAGTCCATCTCCGCGTGCAGGATGGCCGACTTCTTCTGCACCCGGCGGTTGTGGCCGCGGCCTATGACGCGGCCGCCCTTGACCAGGACCGCTCCAATGGGGATGCCGCCTTCGCGCAGGCCCTGGCGGGCCTCTCGGATGGCGGCTTTCATGAACTTGAGATCGTCCTTGCGCATGGGGCCTCCGTGGTCGAGGGATGATACCAAATCTCCCTGAAAAGAGTTATCATCACCGGCATGAGTCCATCAACGCAGTCGGCCCTGTCCGGCCTCCTGGGGGCGGCTCTAGCGGTGGCGGGGGTGCTCTACGCCCAGCGCGTCCTGCGGGAGAACAAAGAGAACTGGGCGCGGGCGCATCAGGAGCAGCAGGCTCCGGCGCAGCCCGCCCCGGCGGCGCAGGCACAGCCCGCCCCACCGCCGCAGGCGCAGCCGGCCCCCGCGCCGCAGGCGCAGCAGCCTCAGTCGCCCTGACCTATGTCGCGGCTCTGGCCGTGGGCGCCGCTGCTGCTCTGCCTGGCGCTGACCGCCTGCCCCTACGGCGCTCCGGTCCCGCTCGGAGCGCCCGAGGCCGGGAAGATCGACGGGCGGCTGCTGGGGCGCTGGGTCCAGGTCCATGAGCAGGAGGTCGGCTTCGCCGAGTTCGAGTTCTTCGCCTTCAACGACCACGAGTATGTCGTGGAGATGCGCAGCCACGAGCCCTATAAGCCCGAAGAGGCGGCCCACTACCGGGTCTTCTCATCGGAGGTGGGGGGGAAGAGCTTCCTGAACTGCCGGGACCTCGGCGAGAAGGAGTCCTACAACCTCGCGGTCTACGAGTTCCCGGCCCCGGACAGCGTGACCTTCTCCTTCGTCAAGGACGACGCGATGAAGCCGGCGGGCGAGGTCAAGACCTCCAAGGCCCTGCGGCGCTTCGTGGCCGAGCACATCGCGGACAAAGGCTTCTTCGAGCCCGGCTTCACCTTCAAGAAAGCCGAGCCGGCCCGCAAGTAGTTCCGGTCACGCCATAGGCGTGACCGGAACCCAGCGCCGACACTCCGGTCGGCGCTGATCCGTTGTCGGCTGAGCGGGTTCTGCCGCCCGCTGCGCGGGCGGTTGCGGGCGAGCGGAGCTCGCCCGCTCGGGGGACGGACTAATCCATCCGGCGGAACTTCTCCGGCGGCAGGCCGCAGACCCGGCACTTGCCAGCGGGCTTGCCCAGCTCCAGGTGGCCGCAGACCGGACAAAGGTAGATCTCAACCTGGTCGAGGTCCTTGCCCCCTTGCACGGCCTGCAGGGCCTTCCGGTAGAGGCCGGCGTGGACTTCCTCGACCTGGAGCGCCCAGTTGAACATGGTCTTGGCCTTGTGGCCGTCCTTCTGGGCCTGGGCCAGCATGGGCGGGTACATCTCGGTGAACTCGTAGGTCTCTCCCTGCACCGCGGCCTTGAGGTTGTCGGCGGTCGGGCCGATGGCGTCCATGGCCGCGAGATGTCCCAGCGCGTGGATGGTCTCGGCCTCGGCCGCGGCCCGGAACAGCTTGGCCACCTGCGGGAAACCGTCCTTCTCGGCCTTCTGGCCGAAGGCGAGGTACTTGCGGTTGGCCTGACTCTCGCCTGCGAAAGCGGTCTTGAGGTTCTCTCTCGTGTCGGTCATCACTGGCATCGTTCGCCTCCTATCCTAAGACGACGGCCATTATAGCCTTTTTGACCGTCTCCCCTCGGTTGGAAAAATTTCGTAGGATAGGAGTCCTCTGGAGGCCATACCCTGAAGACCACACATCCCGCGATGAAAGACCGGATCACCACCGAGTTCATCCGCCGCATCCCCAAGTCCGATCTGCACCTGCACCTCGACGGCTCCCTGCGCCTCAAGACCCTCATCGAGCTGGCCCGCCAGGAGAGAGTGAAGCTGCCTTCCACCAGCGAAGCCGGGCTGCGCAAGCTCGTCTTCAAGGACTCCTACCGCGACCTCCTGGAGTACCTCCACGGCTTCGCCTACACCTGCGCGGTCCTGCGCCGGCCCGAGAACCTCGAGCGCGTGGCGCGGGAACTCGTGGAGGACAACGCGGCCGAGGGCGTGCGCTACATCGAGGTCCGCTTCGCCCCCCAGCTGCACGTCTGCGACGGGATGAGCGCAGGCGACGCCGTGCGGGCCGTGGCCAAGGGGCTCTGGGCCGGCGCCAAGGCCCACAACCGGCGGGCCGCCGTGCGTTCCGGCGCCGACCTGCCGTTCCATTACGGCATCATCGTCTGCGGCATGCGCAAGTTCAAGAAGGGCATGTCCCCGTATTTCGCGAGCCTGCTGAGCCTCATGGAGTACGCGGACAAGGACGACGTCTACGCCGCGGCCTCCTTGGAGCTGGCGCGCTCGGCCGTGGCTTGGGCGCGGGAAGGCATGCCGGTCGTGGGCTTCGACCTGGCCGGAGAGGAGGCGGGCTACCCGCCCGAGGACCATCGGGAGGCCTACCAGTACGCGCACGACCACTTCATCCGCAAGACCGTCCACGCGGGCGAGGCCTACGGCCCGGAGTCCATCTGGCAGGCCATAACCCAGTGCCACGCCAACCGCATCGGGCACGGGACCTTCCTCTTCGCCCACGAGATGATCAAGGCCTCGGACATCCCCGACCACCGCCGCTACGTCGAGGACCTGGCCAGCTATATCGCCAGCCAGCGCATCGGCATCGAGGCCTGCGTCACCAGCAACCTGCAGACCACGCCGACCATCAAGACCATCGCGGCCCACCCCATCAAGACCATGATCGACTACGGCCTTTCGGTCAGCATCTGCACGGACAACCGCCTGGTCTCCAACACCACGGTGTCGCGCGAGCTGGAGCTGGTGACCCGCGCCGTGGGGCTCTCGCGCCACCAGCTGCGCAACCTGGTCATCGCGGGCTTCAAGGGCAGCTTCTTCCCGGGCTCCTACAACGCCAAGCGCGAGTTCGTGGCCTCGGTCGTCGCGCACTACCGCCGCATCGAGACCGAGCTCCTCGGCTGATCAGAGGGAGGCGAGCCGGGTGTCGGAGGGGCCGGCCAAAGCGGCCTTGAGCGCCCGGGGTCCGGAGTAGCTCCGGCCCGAGCCGGGATAGAAGGAGTAGGTCACGCCGCCGGACACGCCGCCGCTGGTGCCGCTGGCCGGGATGCCCAGGCTCTCGGCCAAGGCGACCGAGCCTTCCCCGAAGCGCGGCCCGCAGTCGCCGACCACGGCCATGACGCGGCGGCCGCCGTATTCGACCTCCACCAGGTCTCCCAGCAGGCTTTGGTGCCGCTTGGGCACCACGACATAGGGTATCTCCGCCGGGTTCAGGGAGCTTCCGTCGCTGTAGCGCAGGGAGGTGCGGGCCTGCCGATAGGGGTCGTTGTGGATGCGCGGATCATAATTCGCGGTCTTGCCGTCCGTGTCGATGGCCATGCCCGCGCGGACCACCATGGGCTTGCCGGCCACGGCCGGGGCCAGGGCCTGGCGGGCGGAGCCGTCGAAGCGCACCCGGCCCTCCTGCACGCCGCGCAGATCGGCGTCGGGCGAGGAGCCGTCGGCGGGCCCGATGGCGGCCAGCTCCCGGGCTCCGGCCATGAGCCCGGCCGCGGCGGGGGAGAGCTGGGGCTGCTGGGGCGAGCCGAAGCGGGCGGGCGCCGGGGCGGAGAGGCCCGCGGCCGAGACGGCGCTGCCGTCCGCGCCGCAGGACGGGTCGCAGCCGCACAGCCCTCCGGCCAAGACCGACCAGCCGAGCAGGACCGCGATCCCCCGCCAAGAGCGCTTCATGGGAATAGTGTAGGCCTCTGGGCCCAATCGCGCCTGGAGAATAGGTCCCGGCAGGGCCTAGGACTTTCGACCTAGGCCCTGCAGGAGCCGGTCCAAAGACCGGATCCGGGGCCGGCCAGCCATGAGAGCCACGGCGCGGGCGAAGAGCGGCAGCGGGTCGGGCGGCTCCGGGCAGCCCTCCTGGGGCGGCAGGAGCGCGGCTACGGCCCGGGCCTCCTCGTCGTCCTCGGCCAGGCCCCTGCGGTTGGTGGAGAGCCGGCGCGCCAAGCGCCACAGGACCGCGGTCTGGGGATGAGCGAAGCGCCAGGGCAGCTCCTCCTGGTCCGCGGCCACGACGCAGCCGGAGTTGTAGGAGCGGTCGTCGTGCCGGCGCAGCACGAGCCCGTCTGCCTCGGCCAGGGCCGTGATCGGGCGCCCCGGGAAGAGCTGGAGGCGGCTGCCCAAAGCCGAGCCGTGGTGGATGAGCGGGCAGCGCCCGATGGCGCGCAGGTTGACGCGCAGGTCGGCCGGCGTGGTCCAGGGCGTGAAGAGGATGGTGCTCAGATGCCGGGACGGGTAGCGGAAATGGCGGGGCCAGCGGCGGCTCAGCTCGGCGATGAGCCGCACGGCTTCGTGGACCTGGGCCGCGGAGATGCCTTTGTTGAGGCGCCGGTTCTCGGCGGGCGAGAAGTTCTCCACGCCCATGCCGTAGAGCCGCAGGGAGAGACCCCGGGCGGCCAGGCGGGGCAGGCAGCGCTCCAGCGCGGCTCGCGCGGCCAGGAACTCGTCTATGCGCGGCATGAAGCCGAGCTCGGCTGCGCGCACGCCCTGCCGCGACAGGGCGCAGGCGAGCTTCTCCAGACGCCGCCAGAGCTCGTGGCCGACGAAGACGAAGCGCCGCTCCAGGCCCGCGGGGAGACGCGCCCGGCAGGCGGCCGCGGCTTCGCGCGCGGCGAAAGCGACCGGGTCGCGCGCGAAGGGCTGTTCCGGAAGGCAGCCGGCGAAGCAGAAGGAACAGCCCATGTGCCGCAACGGCAGGCTCAGACCGCGGTAGAGGGGGAGGCCGGCCAGGCGCTTGCGGTAGGAGCAGCGCAGACCGGCCACCACGCGGATGGGCGGCGCGGCGGCCCAGGGCGCGGCGTTGATGACCCGGCGCGCGAAGCCCGGCCGGACGCGGTCCGCCAGATAGGGGTCGTCGAGGCCGGGCCCCTCGGCGCCGAGGTGTTCCTTGACGAACCGGCCCAAGGCTGAGAGGTCCTCATCCAGCGGGCAGTAGACCAGGCGCGCGCCGCCGGCGCCGAGCTCGGTCCACTGGCCGTCGCGCAGGCGCTCGTTGAGCACGACGATATCGGGCTTGCGCCGCCGCAGCTCGGCGCGCAAGAGCTTCAGGTCGCCGGGCTCCAAGGCGTAGCTCAGGGTGGGGTCGTAGCGCACGCCCAGCGCGATCCAGGAGGCGCGCCAGCCCAAGGGTCGGGCCAAGCCCATGAGGAACGGGTAGGAGCTGGCGCGGAAATGGCGGTCCGCCTCGTCGGGGACCAGCTCCACGAGCAGCAGGCTCATGGGTTTGCGGGCTGGGCCGGGCATATGAGGGCTAGGATAACAAATTGCAGGCTTGCGCACCGTCTGGTATCATTGTCCCTAGGTGAAGCTCCCCAGGCTGTTGTTTTTGGTCAGCGTGGCCGTGTCCATCGCGCTGGCCCTGCGCATCTGGGTCTGCGAGTCCATCTTCGTGGCTTCGGGCTCCATGGAACCGACTCTGCTCGTGGGCACGCACCTCGTCGTCGAGAAGGTCACCCTGCGCCTGCGGCCGCCGCGGCGGGGAGACATCGTCGTCTTCCACTCTCCGACCGGGGAGAGCCTGGACCTGGACAAGAGGGTGATCGCTTTGCCCGGGGAGACCGTGGAACTGCGCGCCAAGACGGTCTATGTCGGCGGCCGCGAGCTTCCGGAGCCTTATGTCGAGCACAAGCGGGCCGGGGAGCGGCTTCTGGGCGACAACCTGGGACCGCTGCTCGTGCCGCCGGGCGAGATTTTCGTGCTCGGCGACAACCGCGACGAGTCCTACGACGCCACCGTGTGGAAGGACGCCGCCGGCAAGCCCATCTATTTCATCCCCATCGCAGGGCTCCAGGGGCTGGTGCGGGGAGTCTACTAAAGGAGGGGTCCATGACAGACAAGACGCGCGCGGCGGCGGCGGTCCTGTTGCTGCTTTCGGGCTGGGGGGCCGGGGCCCGCGCCGAGACCTTCATAATGAAGAGCGGGAGCCGCTTCGAGGGCAGGCTCCTGTCCGCCACCACCGATTACCTTGGAGTCTCGGTCCAGGGCCGCGCGCTCGACATCCGCCGGGACAGCATCCGGCGCATCGACTACGAGCCGGACTGGGACGGGCGCTCCGTGCGTCTGGGCGAGCGCGTCATCAAGGCGGGCTTCGGCGGGGCCTTGCCCCTGACCAGCTACGGCTTCAAGCGCGTGGCCAACGGCGGCTCGGCCGCGGACGTCGAGTTCCTCGTCCACTGCAAGCCCGAATGGGACCTGGGCCTGCGCCTCGACAGCATGGGCTTCACCAAGGCCCGGCCGCAGAGCGCGACGCTCGACGGCACGGCCCAGGTCCAGGCCTCGGTCCTGCTCTTGGAGGGCCGCTGGCTGCCCCGGCCCGGCCGCCGGGTCAGCCCGTTCTTGGTGGGGGGCCTCGGGGCCAATGTCTATTCCGAGGAGATCGAGATGACGCCCAAGGCGGGCTCGGTCTGGAGCGACACGGGCACGCGGGAGATGCGCGAGATCGACGAGACTTCGACCGGGCTGGCGGTCATGCTGGGCGGCGGCGTGCAGGTGCTGCTCTCCCGCAGCTACGTCGCGGATTTCGAGGCCGGCTGGCACTACTGGACGATCGCTGGGGCCAAGTTCGGCAACTCCATCCAGTCCTCCAGCCAGGTCCAGGCCGTATCCCTTCTGGCGCGGCTGGGCTGGCGGTTCTAGAAGGGGTAGTCGATGCCCATGTAGACCGCGGGGCCCTCGCGGCTGACGCCGGTCTCCACGCGGCCGACCACGGTCGGCTTGACCACGGCCCGGAACGCCGCCCCCACCACCGGCTCGAGGTGCTTGACCTCCAGCCGGTCCGGGCTGGGGAAGACCGTCCCCACGTCCACGAACGGGGCGACCTGGAACTCGGTCACGGCGTTGACCACGCTGAGCCGGTGGAAGGTGAAGCGCTCCTCGATGTTGCCGAAGACCGAGCCCCGGTCCTGGAAGCGTCCCTCCGGGTAGCCGCGCAAAGAGCGCGGCCCGCCCAAGGAGGCCAGCGCGGTGAAGGGGATGGCGCGCCCGTCCGAGTATTCCCCCTGTAAGTGGAAGGCCGTACCGTGCCCGTCCGAGTGCGGCAGATAGAGCCGCCATTGGCCCCCATAGCGCTGGAAGGAGGAGTCGCTGCCCAGGGCCTGCCGGGAGAATTCCGTGAAGAGCTCGGCGAAGCTGCCCTGGCTCGGCGTGGAGCCCAGGTCCCGGGTGTCGCGCGAAAAGGTCAAGCGGGGCATGGAGTAGCCGGCGGTCTCCAGGCGGGCCGGGTCGAAGGCGGCCGGCGCGGCCACGGTGCCGGGCAAGGTCTCGGCGCGGCGGAACCGCCAGCCGGCGCTGGCTTCCAGGCCGTGGCGGAACTTCACCCCGAAGTCGGCCTGCGCCAAGCCTTCCTTGAGCCGGTAGCTCGACTCCCCGCTCTTGGGGCTCGCCGGCCCGACGCCGAAGAAGCGGGGCGTGCCGTCCTCCTCCAGGTTGGTGTCGACCCGGATGAGGCAGCGGTCGCCCAGGAAGGCGCGGTCCTCGTAGCGCAGGGCGGCGCGGCCGTTGACCTTCTGCGCCTTCTGCAGCACGGCGCGGAAGTTGGCGTCGGCCGAGGGGTACCAGTAGTAGGTGCCCAGGAAGGCCGGCCCGAAGAGCTGGTTGTAATTCACCATGGGCGCGATGATGTGCTCGACCTCGTGGCGGGGGTTGGTCAGGATGGCGACCGGCAGGACCCCGTAGGTCACCCCGGAGTTGGGGTTGGCCGAGATGGCGGGCAGGAAGACCAGCCCCACGGGGCCGTCCATGTGGGTGAACACGCGCGCCGCGCCTTTGAGGAAGCGGTCGACGGGGCCCCCCTCGGCCGTGGATGGGGACGACGGCGGCATGCGGGGTTGGGCGGACGCGGCGGCGGGACTCAGCAGCAGCGCGGCCGCGAGCAGGGCGGTTGCGAGGCGTGCGGAGCGCTCCATGGCCGGAAGGATATCATAAAGGCCTGGACCGGAGCAGGATGTAGTCTTGCCCAATCCAACGGAACCGGCGCCCCCGGTTCACCCCCAACGACACGCCGGCCCCCCTCGTAGGGGGGCCGACTGACTCGGCACCCTGCGGGTGCCGAGTCCTTTACTGCGGCGCCACCTCGTAGAGAGTGTCGCCGTCCATGACCTTGAGGCTGCTCCCCAGGGCGAGATAGCGCGCCAAGGCCGGCTTGCGGGACAGCAGGTCGAAGTATTCCGGGCTGAGGTAGACGACGCGCACGGTCTTGGGCGCGGCGCCTTCGCGCAGTTCGTAGTCGCCGTCCACCCAGGTCTGGCCGCGCTTGTAGAAGGTCTTGCCCGCGATGGTGCGGGTCTGCGTCGCCCGGGACCCCTGCCGGCCCATATCCTGGCGGACGGCGGCCTCCTGCTCGGCCATCATGTCCATGGGCGCGGCGGCCGCGCCGGAGATCATGGCCATAGACGAGCCCGACAGGGCGCCGAGGAAGCGGGAAGCGGACTGCGCCTTGCGGGCCACGCCGGCGCCTCCGGAGAAGCCGCTGGACGCCGCGTCCAGGGCCATGCCGCGCACGGCCGAGACGGCCGCGGCCTGGATCGCGGGCATGTTCTGGCCCTCCTCCGCGATGAGGTAGGAGGTGTAGGGCGTGACGATGCCGTATTTCTTGGCGAGCTTGACGATGGAGGCGATGGTCTCCTGGTCGGCAGCGCCGGAGAGGCGCATCGCGTCGAGCTCGTGGGCCACCTTCATGCCGGCCCAGAGCTTGGGCAAAAAGGCCCGGTCGGCCGTCGCGGGGAGCTCGACCGGGAACACGAAGCGCGCGGCCCGGCCGGCCATGCGGCCGGTCACGACCAGGGACCCCTTGCCATGGTCGCGGTAGCGTCCCATGAGAACGAGCTCGGAGCCGTAGAACAGGTCGGTGACCGGCCGCGGGTAAAGCTCCTTGACCTCGAGGCCCTGCCAGTCGACGCGCACGTCGGTCAAAGCCGGCTTGGCCACCTTCTGGTAGAGTCCGGAGACCTTGCCCTCGATGTCCTCCCCCGGGGCCACGTAGTCGCGGCTGCCGCGGTTGTCCGCGGCGAGCTTGTCGAGGAGCAGGGTGTTGACGTCCGAGCCCACGCCGAAGGCGAAGAGCCGGGCGTTGAGGGAGGCGTTGCGCTCGTGGGCGCGGCGCAGGAGCTCGTTGACGTCCGTGGCGCCCACGGTGGGCAGGCCGTCGGTGATGAAGAAGACCATGGGGAGGCGGCCTTCGCCGCGGCGCAGGAACTTGAAGGTCTCCTCCAGGGCGCCTTCGATGTTGGTGCTGCCGGCGGCCGAGATGCCTTCCACGTAGCGCTTGGCGCGGGCCTTGTTGGCGGCGCTGGCCGCGACGAGGCCGGTCGCGAAGGTGTTGGCGTCGGTGGCGAAGTCGACCACGGCGAAGCGGTCCTCGGCCGAGAGGCGGCCGATGCAGTAGGACAGGGCCTTGCGGGCCTGGCCCATCTTGCCGTCGTCTTCCATGCTGCCGGAGCGGTCGAGGACGAAGACGATGTCCTTGGGCGTGGCCGCGCCCTGGGCCTGCAGGCGGGGCGAGAGGTTGAGCATGAAGAAGCCGTCCTCGCCGTCCTCCTTGTAAGCCAGGAGGCTGGCGGCCAGGGGGTCGGAGCGCATGGAGAAGAAGAGGTCGAGGTCCGCGGCGGGATGCTGGGAGCTCTCTTCATAGGAGACTTCGGCCTGCCGGTCCCCGATGCGGCGGATCTGCGCGCCGGAGAGGGGGGTGTAGAGGGTGCGCAGGGGGGCGGTGGTGCTGAGCTTGAGGCGCACCGAGGCGCGGCCGGCCTGGCCTTGCAGCATGCGGGCGGACTTGACCGGGATGTTGAGCGAGACGAGCTCGCCGCTCTTGTGCAGGAGCTGGGTCAGGCCGATGTGCACGCTGATGTCGCCGCTGGGCTCGATGGGGAAGACTTTGGCGCGCAGGAGGCGCTCGCCGACCAGCTCCAGGAGCGCGGGGTCGCGCATGCGGTTGACGATGCCTTGGTAGATGGCGGAGGCTTTGTCTGATTCCAGGAGCTCGCCGTTCATCTTGTGGCCGTTGACGGTCATCGTAAAGCCGCTGAGGACGGTGTCGGCCGGGATGGGGATGAGGAGCACGCCTTCGAGCCTTTGCTGGGTGGGATTATGGAAGGTGATGTCGAAGGAGAGGTCCGCGGTCTGGTCGGCCACGGTTCCGTCCACTCGGTAGCCGGAGAAGGTCATGACCGTGCCTTCTGGCTGGGGCAGGGGCTGGGGCTGCGGGACCGGCGTCGGGGTGGGATGCGGCGGCCGGGGGACGGGCCTGAAAATGGGCGGGAGGGGTCGGATGGGCATGCCGGGCAAGAACATCCGCAGGCCGTTCTGGGAGCCCATGGGCCAGGCCACGAGCTGTTGGGCCGAGGCCGGGGCGAGGCTGGCGAGGATGAGGCCGAGGGTCAGTGCGAGGGTCTTCATGGCGTCCTCCTTGACGGGCATGGGGATGGGACACCGGGGGTGGGAAAAGGTTCCAGGGGGTTGCTTGTCCCCGGGATATGTCGTTGAGGATATATTCACCCCCAGCGCTGCTGGCATATGCACTTCACTCAGTCACCCAATCCGGGAATTTACGATGCCCGTTGCGAGAGGTATTGATCCGAGGGCGCCGACCACGGTCCCCGTCATCTTTATTCGACGAATAAGCCTGGTCCGATGGTGATCGATGCGCATGTGCCGCGTCGGTTGCATCCGACAAGCGCCTGATGGAGGAGCGCCTCTCCTGCAAGTACGAATGAGGCGCAATTGAGCGTCATGCGAGGGCAGATGGTCCTACGTTTTTCAGAAAATAACGCTGAAAATATCGGTGCTATTCACATCGCGCGCGCGATATGAATAACGCTGTAAAATAAAGAACAATTTTTAAAAATGTGAGGAAAACGGGAGGCCGTCGAGGAAATCAGAAGGCTGGCGAAGCAGACAGAAGGCGGCCCAGACCAGCTCACCGTCGGAAGAAACAAAAGGGATTCCATTGAAGTTAAACTGGCGGCATATGCGCTTGAGCCGCTCAATCCGAGTCAATCCGAGAATCTGCCAAGTGAAGCCTCGTCCGAGGGTGAGCAATGTGCATATGCCGCCAGCGCCAAAGGTGAATATATTTTTGAAGGTATATCCGGGTCTGAGCGTTGGGCCGATTTAGCGCGCGGCGCTCGCCGCTTGGCCCAAGGCGACGAGTCGGGCCACCTTGGCAAGGAGTTCGTCTGGCACCAACAAGAGGTGGCAATGGAGGGCGCGGGCTTGGTCTTGGATGGAGGAGAGTCTGGGATCGTGGCGTGAGCTTTCCATCCTTGCCACATGGGGCTGTTTGGCTCGGAGGGTTTTGGCGAGGCTCTTCTGGGAGAGCCATCTTCTGCGGCGCATGATGGAGAGCTGGGTGGCAAGGGGGAGTTGGGCGAACTGCTCGGCGTGGGCCTTGGCCAATGCGGGCTTGTCCTTGAGGACTTGCTGGAGGTGCTCGTCAAAACCGCTCTGTGTCACCTTTCTCATGATCCTATCCTTCGCATGCGTTTGCGGGCGAGCCGGATATCATCCAGTGGGGTCTTGGCGCTCGTCTTCTCCAGGGCATGGAGGAGCCAAGCGCAGCCTTTGTCCACGCAGAAGAAGACTCGATATCGGATGCCCTCGAAGAGCCGCTTGAGTTCCCATAACCCTTGGCCAAGAGGCCGGATGGTGATCCGTTTCGACCGAAGCCCTTCTGCTCCCAGTATCTCGAGGTCCAGGGCCAGCTTGAGAAATGCGGCTGGGCGTTGTTCGACCAGGCTGTCGAGATATTCCCGCACCGGGCCGGAGCTTCCGTCTGGATAGTATTTCGTCTTTAGGAAGCTCATCTGTAATATAACAGATAAGTTATTTATTATCAAGTGCCCTGGCCTTGGGTTTTGGTCCGGGCGCATGACCGACCCCACTCTATATACGATCAAAGCCTTGAAAAGTTCCAAGGGGAATGGGTGGCGTGTTATGCGGCCCGGCCTGGACGGCCCTTGCCGAATAGGTGGGCCCTTCTGTCCATTGCTTTGCGAAGGCGGGAGAACTATAATTCCGATGGACGGCGCTTTATGCCGTCAATGTTATACTGACCAACAGAATCACACGTAGGGCAATGTCGAAAAACAGAACAGCTAGACTGCACCGCCGGTAATCATCAGCCGCGTCGCTTTATGAAGCCTATGAGGACAAGAACCACGAACTGTTGGCTCGGCCTTCTGCTGTTGCCAGCGCTGATTCCGACGGTGTGGTCCCAGGCATTCGGCAAGCAGTCGGGCCTGCAGCTCGAACTCCAGACGGGGCATACGGCTCACGCCACCTCCGCAGCCATCACGTCGGACGGGAAGTATCTCATCAGCGCGAGCGACGACGAGACCGCAAAACTGTGGGAACTTTCCACGGGGATACTGATTCGGACCTTCCGGGGGCAGGGCTCCGGGATAAGAGCCATGGCAGTGAACGCCGATTGCGACAACCTGGCAACGGGGGACCAGGCCGGGAATGTTGTGTTGTGGAATCTCTCCACGGGGCGACGCATGGGGACTTACCGTACCCATAATGAATGGGTGACTTTCCTCGCGCTGAACTCGGATTGCAGGCGTTTCGTCGCGGGCGGATTGGACAACACCGTCAAATCATGGGACCTATCCTTAGGAAAAGAGCTCAGATCTTTCGGACCATTCGCCAGCCCTGCCTTCTATGCCACTGACCGCTATCTGCTGACAATAGCGGCCCGTAGGGGTGACCACCAAGACATTTACACCTTGTGGAATACGGCTACTGGGGAGTCGGTCCGGACTTTCCAGGGCAGCGGGCTGGCGTCCGCCATCGCGATGAGTTCCGATGAGAAACTGATGGTGACGGGTCGCGGCGATGGGACAGCCATACTGTGGGATATGAGGACGGGGAAACGAATCAGGGATTTCAAAGGACATGCCGATCCGGTCTTGGCGGTCGCAATATCCCCGGATAATAGGCGCTTGGTCGCAGGGGGGGACGGCGGGGCCGTCCAGTCATGGGATCTCGCCACAGGCAAGGAGATTGCTATTTTCAGGGGCAGAGCGCCTGTGCGCGCCCTTGCCGTGACCCCAGACAGCAGATACCTGGCCGTAGTCTCTTTTGACCAGGCCGTCAAGCTCTGGGATTTGACGTCTGGAGAAGAAGTCCGGACGTTCACCGGCCACGCATTTCAAGCAGGCTCCATCGCCATGACGCGCGATGGGAAATATCTCGTGACCGGCGGTTCCGGCGGTTCCGAAGGCGTTGCCAAGCTTTGGGATCTGTCGACAGGGCAGGAAATCAGGACCTACCCTGCCCAGAAAGTCACCTCCATAGCCATAACGCCGGATGGAGAGTACCTGGTCACGGGCAGCTATGATTGCACGGCCAGGCTTTGGAGTCTGGTGGGAGGGCAGGAAATCAGGGTATTCCGGGGACATCACGCCGGCGTGACCTCGGTCGCCATCACCCCTGATGGGAAACAATTGGTTACCGGCGGCGAGGACCATGCGGCCAAGCTTTGGGATCTGGCGACCGGACAGGAAGTCCGTACTTATATTAGTGAAGATCTGGTGAGACCATCCGTCGCCGTAACGCCCGATGGGAAGCGCCTCATCGCGGGCGGCCTTTCGGGCGCCAACATATGGGACATCGCCACCGGCAGGGTGGAGCGCGACTTCGGCAGGCTGGGGGCGGTCTCATTGGCTGTGAGTCCCAATGGCAGATATCTTGCGGTCGGCAGATATTCGAGCCACAACAGCGCTCAGTGGCTGGATATCGCTACGGGTGAGGTGATAAGGACATTCGATACCGGGAAGGCCTCGTGGTCGGTCGCTGTGACCCCTGACGGGGAGAGAATGGTCACGGCCAGTGATGACACTAATGCCTATCTCTGGGACCTGCGGACAGGAGCGAAGATCCGGTCGTTCATAGGACACAGCGACCGGCTCTTGGCAGTGGCGGTAACCCCGGACGGGAAACGCGTGGTCACGGGCAGCGCCGATGGATCTTTGCGGATCTGGGATATCGAAACCGGTGAGAATCTGGCCCTCGTGAGCTCGGCTTCAAGCGACGATTGGATCATGTACACCCCTGACGGATATTTCGATGGCTCAAAGAATGCGGGGGACTTGGTCAAGATGGTCAAAGGGCTGACCGCCTACGGAGTGGATCAGTTCGCCACGAGGCTCAACCGCCCAGACGTCGTCCTCGCCAGATTGAAGCTGGGTGACCAAGGGCTGCTTCAGCATTATCTCGCGCAGCACGAGAGGCGCCTGAAGAGGTTGGGAATCCCCTACGATCTTCCGGCGGGCGACTTTCAGGCCCCTGACGCGAAGATCCTGGGCAGCAAGCAGACCGGCAAGTTCCTGCAGATCAGATTCAAGCTGCACGATGCAACGTCCCGGATCAAGAAATACAACATCTACGCGAATGACGTCCCGCTTTTTGGCGCTTACGGCAAGGATGTCGATGGCAAAGACATCGCTCGGACGGAAAGGATCGAGCTGGCGAGCGGGCGCAACAAGCTGGAGGTCTCGTGCTTGACCGCTGACGGGGTGGAGTGTCTGAGGGCTTTGACCTTCGCTGATTATAGAGAGCAGGTCGGCGGCGACCTCTACTATATTGGCTTCGGCGTATCCGACTATGCGAACGAGGCGCTCAATCTGAAGTACGCGCATAGAGATGCGCTCGACCTTGCGGATGCCTTCGTCAAGATGAAAGGGAAGTCTTTCAAGAACGTCTATGCCAAGAGCTTTGTGAACAGAGAAGCCACGGTCCAGAACATCAAAGGAGCCAGGAAACTGCTGGAGAAAGCTGGAGTCGACGACACCGTCGTCATGTTCATTTCCGGGCACGGGATCCATGATCATGATGCGGCCGCAACGTACTACTTCGCCACCCATGACGCGGATCTCCGGGACTTGTCGCGAACGGCCGCCAGCTTCGAGCTGCTGGAGAGCATCATGCAGGGGATCTCGCCTCGCAAGAAGTTCTTTCTCATGGACACCTGCGAATCTGGGGAGGTGGAGGAGAAGGCCGCGAATCAACAATATGCTCAGGCCAGGAGCCGGGGGTTGCGCCCCAGAACGATCAAGGATATCCGGGTGCGAAGTGACGGAGGCCGGTTCTCTCCGCGGCCGTTCCTGCTCCAGAAGAATCGGTATATCTATAATGATCTGCTGCGCCGATCCGGAGCGATCGTGTTCTCTTCCAGTCAGGGAGGGGAATTTTCTTTTGAGCGGGATGACCTTCAGAACGGGATATTCACGAAGGCGCTTCTCTCGGGCCTTTCAAGCGGCGCCGCTGACGGGGACGGGGATGGGACCATCTCGACCGATGAGTTGCGCGAATATGTGATTGCAGAGGTGGATAGGGTGAGTGGAGGGATGCAGCATCCGACGGTCGATCGGGACAACATCTACCAGAAGATTACATTTCCGCTGATCAGGTGACCGTGCCAAGTCACCCGGTGGAGCCAGTGGTAAGGGCCATTGAACAACAGGTACATCTTCGTCATTCGTTTGGCTGCCGATGGAAGAGGGGACTCGTGTCCGCCTCAGCCCTTGATCAGGCGGGAAAACGCCCCGTCCACCCATAGCGCCGCCGGCTGGCTGGCCGACCACACCCACAGCGCCACCACCGCGCCCGTGAACACATCCAGCGTGTAGTGCGCGCGCAGGACCAAGACCGCGGCTATCTCGAAAGCCGCCACGAGCAGAACGACGCCATCGAGCCAGACATAACCCAGAGAGTGCAGGACCAGAGCGCCCAAGACCGCGATGGCCGTATGCCCTGAGAAGAACAGGTCGTTGGACACCCCGTAGGTCACCAAGAAGGACGGGACTCCCGGGTCGCGCCAGATCATCCCTTTGGGCGGCGGCAGGGAAGTCGTGGCCTGGCACAACTGGCGCAAGGAGAAGATTATCAGGAGAGCGATCAACGGCCGAACGCTCGGCCCGAAGATCGAGTAAAGGATGGTCGTTGCCCCAAGCAGGTCTATGCCCAAAGAACTCGCGATGAGCAAAGCATCCGCCGCTTTCGGGTTCCGAGCCAGCGCCGCGTTCCAGGACTCGGTCCAGACATGCACTTGGTCTCCGACCGCGCCCGGCGCGCCGGAGCGCCTCCCGATCAGCCGCTGGGTCCAGAACCACAATCCCAAAGCCCCGACCATCGACACCCCGCGCAGAGCGGCCAGCGGGACCGTCATGAAGACCACCCCGTGCCCGCGGGGATGGCCGCGCCGCGGCCCAGGTCGGAGAGCATCCCCTCCAAAGCCTCGCGCAAAGACCCGGTCAGCGGGTCAGGAGAGCCGCCCTTCTCAGCCGGCACCTCGATCGCGGGCCCCACGCGCACCCGCACCGAAAGCGGACCGTGGACGGCGCAGGCGTCGGTCAGGTCCTCCTCGAAACGCTCCAGAGTCTCGATGATCCTCTCCGCGGTCGGCCGCCGCGCCACATAATCGGGAGGATACAGGCAAAGCTGCTGGGCCAGGTAAAGGTCGGCGAGTTGACCCCACCGCCGGGCCCGCTCCGCTTCGTCTATGGAGCCCTCGGCCATCTCCGGCAGGATGGCCGAGCGCAAGGCCCGCACCCGGTTGGGCACATCCGCGTCCTTCTTGGCTACTGTCCACTCGGCTTCCAGGGGAGCCAGGATCGCGTCTATGAGCCGGGCCTGCCGTTCTTCCAAGGCGCCCGGCTGCGGAGCCTTCAGATACTCCAGCTCCTTGAGCGCCAGGAGCGCTTCTCCCACCGCGATGATCCGCTCGCGCAAAGAGGCGTTCGCCTTCCTCGACCAGGTCAGCCGCGCCTCGATGCCGCTCAACATCTCATCGGCGGTCTTGAGCAGGTCGCCGCCGTAGTCGTAGCGCAGCGCGACCGGATGGATCACGATCCGGCGCCCGCTCTTCTCCCCCTGGCGCGCCGCCGAGCGCGCCATGAAGGCCACCCCGTCGTTGAGGCGCTGGAGCTGCTCGTTGGCGCGCGAGACGAGGCCTTCCGGGAAGACGATCAGCGGCCCGCGCGCGTCGCGCAGGATCGCGATCGCCTCCTTGAGCGAGGCGGAGTCCAGCCCCTCGCGGTACACGCTGAACGCTCCCAGCCGCGGCAGCAGCCACGCCATGACGCGCCCCTGCATGAACAGATGCCAGCTCGCCATGATGAACAGCTTGCGCCCCAGCTCGCCGTTGAGCAGCCCCATGACCATCGGGTCGCACGGCCGGCAGTGGTTGGGCGCCAGCAGGACCCCGTGCCCCGCGTCAAGCGACGCGCGCAGATGCTCCAGCCCCTCGAAAGTAATCTTCTCCAAACCGTGCTGGCGCCGCAGTAGCGGCCGCAGGATCGGCTGGAAGACTTTGGGCCAGAGCGGATTGTGGTTCGGAGGGACGAACTTGTACGGCTTGTCGATGATGATGTTCTGCATGGGCGGTCATCCCGGCTCCGGGTATTGTATGATAGCGGCGCAAACGGAGCAATCTCCCATGTGGAACAAGACCAGCATCATCTGCACTTTGGGCCCCGCCACATCCAAGCGGAAGACCCTCCTATCCCTCATCTCGGCCGGCATGGATATCGCCCGGCTCAATTTCTCTCATGGGGACCTCGAACAGCACCGCGGCTTCATCAAGCTCGTGCGCGACTGCTCCCAGCGCGCCGGCCGCGCCATCGGGATACTCCAGGACCTCCCCGGACCGAAGCTGCGCGCCGGCAAGCTCCCCGGCGACACCCTCGAACTCCACGCCGGCGAGCAAGTCCTCCTCTCCCCGCGGCCCCAGCCAGGCCTCAAGCACCTCCCCTTCCCGGACCAACGCCTCCTGCGCGCCCTCAAGCCGGGAAACGACGTCTGGCTGGCCGACGGCATGTCCCACCTCAAGGTCCTTAAGGTCGAAGACGGAGCCGCCCTGTGCCGCTCCCTCTCCCACGCGGTCCTGCGCTCGCACTGCGGGGTGAACCTCCCGCACGCCGGGCTCTCCATCGCGGCCTTCACGGCCGCCGACCGCCGTTATCTCCGTTTCGGCCTGGCGCAGGGCGTCGATTTCGTGGCGGTCTCATTCGTCTCCGGGCCGGAGGACCTGCGCGCCGTGCGCCGCGCCCTGGCCGGAGCCCGCCGCAAGCCCCGGCTCATCGCCAAGATCGAGCGCGCCGAGGCCATGGACCGACTCCCGGACATAGTCCGGGAGTCGGACGCCGTCATGGTCGCGCGCGGCGACCTCGGAGTCGAGCTCCCCTTCTCCCAGGTGCCCTTCGCCCAGAAGGAGATCGTCGCCGAGTGCCGAAGACAAGGCCGGCCCGTGATCGTGGCGACCCAGATGCTGGAATCCATGATCTCCAGCCCCCGGCCCACCCGCGCGGAGATGACCGACATCGCCAACGCGGTCCTCGACGGCGCCGACGCGGTGATGCTCTCGGGCGAGACTTCGGTGGGCAAGTTCCCCCGCGAGGCCGTCGCGGCTCTGGCCGCGGTGGCCCGCGAGGCGGAGGCGCATCTTGAGCCCCAGGTCTGCTGCGACTATCCCTTCGCCTCGCCCAGCGCCCGCGCCATCGCCGCCTCCGCCGTGACCTTGGCCGAGGGCGTCCGCGCCAAAGCCATCGTGGTCCCGACCTTCACCGGCGACACGGCGCGCTGCGTCTCGCACCTCAAGCCCCGCTGCCCCATCGTGGCCCTGTGCGCTCCCGGCCCCGAAAGCCAGCTCACCCTGCTCTGGGGCGTGCGGGCCTACGTGGTCCCGGGCCTGGGCCGGCGCCTGGAGGGCATACTCGCCGAGTCCCGCCGCGCCGCGCGCCGTCTGAGGCTGGCGCGGCCGGGCGAATCCATCGTGGTGACCTGCAGCCTGCCGGGCCGGGGGACTTCGGACGGCCGCATCACGGCCGCGGTCAGGGTCTGATCACCCGGGCTTCGGGATGTTCTTCTCGCGCAGGAGCTTCTCCTGCCGGTCCGACTCCTCGGAGGGCCGCTTCTCGCGGACCAGGCCCAGCGGAGCGAGGGCCTCGATCATGCGCCGGCGGCGGTCCTGGCGGATCGCGTGGGTGTTGGAGAAATCCCGCAAGTGCCAGGCGCCGGGCGGCTCGTTGTCGGGGATGATGCCCCAGGCGTCGAACCGCTCCGATATGGGCGAGTAGGTCTGCGGCCCCATGACCGAGACCGACCCGATCGTCGAGATATACCCGGCGTTGCGCTTGATGAAGTCGATGGTGGCCTGGAAGTCGGCCTCCGTCTCCCCGGGGAAGCCGACCATGACGCAGACCGCGGCGTCGATGCCGTGGCGCTTCATGTCGCGGAGGACCGCCTCCGCGTGCGCGAGCTTGAACCTCTTGCCCATCGCGTCGAGCACGCGCTGGGAGCCGCTCTCGAGCCCGAAGTTGAGGCAATAGCAGCCGGTCCGGCTGAGCTTCTCGATGGCGGCCTCGTCCATGAGCGGATGGAACACCGCGAAGCCTTCCCACTCGATGGCGAGCTTCCGGCCGATGATGAGGTCGCAAAGCTTGAGCAGTTCCTTCATGTCGGAGTTCGCGGTCGGGCTGGACTCGAAGAAGGAGCTGATCCCGTAGCGGCCGACCTGGTGCTCCAGCTCCGCGCAGATGCCCTCCGCCGAGCGCGACCGGAACTCGGGGATGTAGCCCGGCACGCTGCAGAAGGCGCAGCGCCAGGCGCAGCCGCGGTTGAACGCGATGGGCAGCTGCTTGTCCACCAGGCTGAGGTCGTAATCGGAGAAATCCGGGAACGGCAGCCGGTCCGGGTGGACGACGGGGCGCGGGGGGCCTTGGACCATGTCCGCGCCCTGGCGGACGTAGGCCCCGGCGCAGGGCGCCAGCCGGCCCCCGGCCTCGTAGGACCCCAGCAGCTCGAGCACGGTGAGCTCGCCCTCGCCGTAGACGACCGCGTCGACGGCGGGCTCTTGGGCCAGCCGGTCGCCGTGCCAGCGGGGCATGCAGTCCGGTCCTCCGAAGATGACGACGCACCGGGGATCGCGGCCTTTGATGATGCGCGCGAGGGCGATGCTGTTGTCCCGGTTCATCTCCCAGACGCTGAGGCCGAAGACCCGGTAGCCGGAGGCGATCAGGCCGTCGATCTCCGCCACGATCTCCGGCATGAAGCGCTGGAAGACCTCCGCCGACATCCGGACGTACTGGCTCGTGTCGGCGCCGTACCAGTGCCAGGCGTCGCGGGTCGCTTCGTCCACGCGGCCGTACAGCGTCCAATTGTAGTCCAGGACCTTGACGTCGTAGCCCGCGCGCGCGATCACGGCCCGGAGGTAGCCGACGGCGAGGTCCGGCGGGAACGGCAGCGTGACGCAGGGGCAGCGGATCAAGGCGATCTTCGTCTGCAAGGCTAGATTCTACCTGATTGCCGCATCGTTTTTTTGTAGGATTTGGCGGGAACTTTCCCCAAAACCCAGCCGCAGCAAGGAACCCTCCATATGAAACACCTTTTCGCCCGCAAGCCTCTGAGCCTGCTCCTGCAGGAGATGGAAGGCGAGCATCGCCTGCGCCGCGTCCTGGGCCCGGTGCAGTTGACCGCCCTCGGGGTCGGCTGCATCATCGGCACCGGCATCTTCGTCTTGACCGGCGTGGCCGCGCACGACAAGGCGGGCCCGGCGCTCATCCTCTCCTTCGTGGTGGCGGGCCTGGCCTGCATCTTCTCGGCTTTGTGCTACGCGGAGTTCGCGGCCATGGCGCCCGTGGCCGGCTCGGCCTACACCTACGCCTACGCCACCTTGGGCGAGCTCTTCGCCTGGATCATCGGCTGGGACCTGGTCCTGGAATACACCGTAGCCGCCGCCACCGTGGCCCACGGCTGGTCGCACTACTTCCAGAATTTCATCGGGATATTCGGGCTGAGCATCCCCCAGTCCATATCCATCTCGCCTTTCGACTTCAGTCCGGAGCTGGGGCGGCTGGTGGCCACGGGCTCGGTCCTGGACGTGCCGGCCATCGTCATCGCCGGCATCATCACCTGCATCTTGATCGTGGGCATCAAGGAGAGCGCCTCCTTCAACACCGCGATGGTGGGCATCAAGGTCGCGGTGGTGTTCTTCGTCATCATCGTGGGCGCCTTCTACATCCATCCCTCCAACTGGATCCCTTTCGCTCCCTTTGGGCTGACCGGGGTGAGCTTCTTCGGGCACACTTTGGTGGGGCAGACCGGAAACGGGGGTGAGCCGCTGGGCATGCTGGCCGGCGCGGCCATGATCTTCTTCGCCTATATCGGCTTCGACTCGGTCTCCACGCATTCGGAAGAGGCCAAGAACCCGCAGCGCGACGTCCCCGTCGGCATCATCGTCTCCCTGCTCCTGTGCACCGTGCTCTACATCGCGGTCTCCGCGGTCCTGACCGGCATGGTGCCCTACAACCATCTCGACATCCACGCGCCGGTGGCCGACGCCTTCCGCCAGGTCGGCCTGCCCTGGGCCCAGTTCATCATCGACGTGGGGGCTTTGGCCGGCATCACCTCGGTGCTGCTGGTGCTCATGCTCAGCCAGCCGCGCATCTTCCTGGCCATGGCGCGCGACGGGCTGGTCCCGGCGAGCATATTCGGCGCCGTGCACACGAAGTTCCGCACGCCCTACAAGTCCACCATCCTGACCGGCATCCTGGTGGGCATCCTGGCCGCCTTGGTGCCCCTGCGCGTGCTGGCCGAGTTGGTCAACATCGGCACGCTCTTCGCTTTCGTCATCGTCTGCGCGGCCGTGCTCATCATGCGCCGGATCGAGCCGCACGCCAAGCGGCCCTTCCTCTGCCCCATGGTGCCGCTCGTCCCCATCCTGGGCATCCTCCTGTGCTTGCTGCTCATGTTCTCCCTGCCCGCGGAGAACTGGCTGCGGCTCATCGTGTGGCTGCTGCTGGGCTTCGTGGTCTACTTCCTCTACGGCCGCCACCACAGCGTGATGGCGCAGCACCGCAAGAGGTCCCAGGCCCCGCTGCCCGCCCCGATCGAGGCGAACTAGCAGGCTGCTGATAAAGTCCGTTCTGCGAGCGCCCGGCGGCCGTCTGCCGGGCGCAACCGACCCGCGAAGCGGGGCGGCAGAACCCATCCGATAGGCTGCACGAAGGATGGCGCCTTCGGCGAGACTGGCCCAGACAGGCTGCGCCTGTCTGGGCCAGTTCGGGGATGGACTGTTGCCCGCTACCGAAAGGACTGTGTCCGGACATAGTCCTTTCCGCAGGAGGGTTTATCAGCAGCCTGCTAGCGCGCGGCGGCCGCGGGAGGTCTCCAGGCGGACGATGCGCTGGTCGTGGTCCTTGCTGTTCCAGGACATCAAGGAATGGTCGCGTCGGGGTTGCGGCCTGACCGGCCGCAACCTTCAATTGCGGCGGCTTTTGAGGCGCTGTGGGCATTCGGCCGCCGCTTTCCAGGCCGCAAGGCGGGGCCCGGCAATTCATATAATAGGACCTGCCATGGCGAGACTCTGGATCGTCGACGACGACCCCACTTGTCTCAGCATACTCGGCGGGATCCTGCGTCCGATGGGACATGAGCTGGTGCTGTTCCACGACGGTTCCGAGCTGCTCAAGCGCCTACAGGATCCGCAGGAAGCGGTCCCCGACCTCATCCTGATGGATGTGATGATGCCGGGCTGCGACGGCTACACCCTGCATCAGAAACTGCGGGATGACAGCCGGTTCCGCAGAGTCCCCGTCATCGTCATGACCGCAAAGAGCAACATGCGCGAGTTATTTTCTCCGGAGCAGGGAGTGGTCGCCTTCCTCGAAAAACCTATCAAGTTCAGCTTGTTGCGGGACACCGTCACCAATGCCCTGGAGGGAAAAGGGACTCTTTAGTCAGTGTGTCGCCCTTCGGCATGTTCGGAGGCGGGAGGACCTCGATGGGGACGAGCGCAGGCATCAACACCGAGGGGGCGGGCGCGGGCGAGAGGCTGCGCCTGAGCTTTGAGAACGACCGGCTGGCGAGCATCAAGAGCCGGTCCTCCTAGGCCGGCCGCTGCCTAGAGAGGCGTCCCCCCCCGCAGTCTTGCGGCTTTCGGGAAGAGGATGTTGTTCTCCAGGTGCACATGCTTATGGAGGTCGCCCTCGAACTCCTCGATATCCCGATAAACGACCATGAAGGCGTTGCATACATCGCCAGGGATGGCATAGTCCTTGGCGAGACGGCGGATCTCGTGCATCGCGCCGCCGATCTCTTCGTGTTCGCGGATGAATTCCTTTACGCAGCGCTCGATCGTTCGGACGTCCTGCGCCTGCGGCGAGGAGCCTGACTGCCGAGCCGCATCGGCTCGCTTCATGGCCGGGAAGCCGATCTCCTCTTCCTCCTTCATATGGGCCGTCAAACGGGCTGTCGTCGTCTCGAAGAGGCTGGCGATCGCGATCGCCTCGGGATGGGGGGCGCCATGGACGGACGCGATCTTCTTGGCGGAGGCGACGATCCTCCCGGTATTCTCCTTGAGATAGGCATGGTGGGTCTGGACGATGTAGTCGGCCAGGAGCGTCACCTGCCAGGCCGCATAATCCAAGCTCCGTTCGCCCCGCGCGCTCGTCGCCGCATCGAGCTCCGCCGTCATCGCGGCAAGGTCGGCGCCTTTTTCCGCGCAGGCCTTCGCCAGGGTGGCCTGGCCTCCGCAGCAGAAATCGATCCCGTGCTCAGCGAAGACCTTGGCGCTCCTGTAGTCGGCGGTGACGATCTCGGCGACGGTCTGGTCCGGGGCGTACATGGGGTGCTCGGCTTGCGGTCCTTTCATGGCATCCTCCTGGTCCTGGCCCGCGGAGCGCGGCCAGGGCGGGCGTCCCTGAGGCTGTGGTCAGCGCGGGGTCTCAGCCTCGGGACACCTGCATGCTGGGATGATACTCTCTTCGCGGGGTCCCGGCTATGCGGAGTTATACGCGGGACGCCGGGTAGAATCCCGCACTGGGCCGGCGACCGGTAGGGGCGAGGCCAGACAGAAGAGACTGGCGATCCGGGCGGACCGTCGGCGGATCAGAGAGGGGCTATTTCTCCTGCAACTCAGCGCTTGGCCAGCCCGCGGCAGGGCGCGCGCCAGATGTCGCGCGCGTAGTCCGTGATGCTGCGGTCGCTGGAGAAGCGGCCGGACTGGGCCACGTTGATGATAGAGGAGCGGGTCCAGGCCCGGCGGTCGAGGTAGCGCCGCTCCGCGTCCTGCTGGGCGCGCAGGTAGTCGCCGAAGTCGGCCAGCACCAGGTAGGGGTCGTCCTTGAGCAGGTAGTCCACCAGCGGCCGGAACAGCCCCGCCTCCCCCTGCGAGAAGTGGTCGTTGGCGACCAGCTCGATGGCCTCGCGCAGGCCCGGCACGCGGTCGAGCCACTGCTCCGGCCGGTAGCCCGAGGCCTTGAGCGCCGCCGCCTCGTGGGCTTTGAGGCCGAAGATGAAGATGTCGTCCTCCCCGACCTCCTCGGCGATCTCGATGTTGGCTCCGTCCAAGGTCCCGATGGTCAGGGCCCCGTTCATCATGAACTTCATGTTGCCCGTGCCCGAAGCCTCGGTGCCGGCCGTGGAGATCTGCTCGGAGAGGTCGGCGGCCGGGATGATGCGCTGGGCCAGGCTCACCCGGTAGTCCTCCAGGAACACCACCTTGAGCTTGTCCGAGACCGCGCGGTCCGCGTTGATGACTCCGGCCACGCTGTTGATGAACTGGATGATGTGCTTGGCCATCCAGTAGCCGGGCGCGGCCTTCCCTCCGATCAGAGCCGTGCGCGGCACGAAGTCGGCGCCCGGGTTGGCCTTGATGAGCAGGTAGCGGTGGATGAGGAAGAGGGCGAAGAGGGTCTGGCGCTTGTACTCGTGGATGCGCTTGACCTGCACGTCGAAGAGGGATT
Source organism: Elusimicrobiota bacterium (assembly GCA_026388095.1). Taxonomy (NCBI): domain Bacteria; kingdom Pseudomonadati; phylum Elusimicrobiota; species Elusimicrobiota bacterium. Next base: position 25,639 of record JAPLKL010000067.1, read on the forward strand.
CCGGGTCCACGGTCACGCTCGCAGTCTTGCGGATGAAGGCCGCGAGATCGGCCTTGTTGGCGAGCTTGACGCGGCGCCAGCTCTCCTGGAAGCCGCGGTCGTCGGCGCGGGAGCGCAGCTCGCGCAGGCGCGATAGGTCGGTGGCCCAGGAATCGCCCACGGCCTCGGTGACGAGCCCGGCGAGCCGCGGGTTGGACTCCAGCAGCCAGCGCCGGGGGCTGACCCCGTTGGTCTTGTTGTTGAACCGGCCCGGGAACATCTCGTAGAAGTCGCGGAACAGGGTCTGCTTGAGCAGTTCCGAGTGCAGCGCCGAGACGCCGTTGACCGAGTGGCTGGCCAGCACGCAGAGGTAGGCCATGCGCACCTTCTTGGGCTCGCTTTCCTCGATCAAGGACATGCGGCGCAGGCGGTCCGCGTCGCCCGGCCAGCGGCCGGCGACCTCGCGCAGGAAGCGCGCGTTGACCTCGTAGATGATCTCGAGGTGCCGCGGCAGGAGGTTGCCCATGAGCGGCGCGGCCCAGGTCTCCAGGGCCTCGGGCATGAGGGTGTGGTTGGTGTAGGCGAAGGTCTTCTGGGTGATGCCCCAGGCCTGCTCCCACTGCAGGCACTCCTCGTCGAGCAGGATGCGCATGAGCTCGGCCACCGCGATGGCGGGGTGGGTGTCGTTGAGCTGGATGGCGACCTTCTTCGGGAAGTCCTGGAAGTCCTCGTTGTGCGCGTTGAAGCGGCGCACGATGTCGGCCAGGGAGGCCGCGGCGAAGAAGTACTCCTGCTTGAGGCGCAACTCCAGGCCGGCCGAGGTCTTGTCGTTGGGATACAGGACTTTGGAGATGTTCTCGGAGGCGATCTTGCGGTCGTAGGCCTTGATGTAGTCGCCGCGGGTGAAGTATTCGAGGTCGAAGTCCTGGGTGCCCTTGGCCGACCACAGGCGCAGGGTGTTGACCACGTCGTTCTGGAAGCCCGGCACGGGGATGTCGCAGGGCATGGCCAGCACGTCCTCGGTGTCGAGCCACATCGTGGTCATGCGTCCGTCGCCGGTCCAGTGCTGCTGGGTGCGGCCGTAGAAGCGGACCCGGATGGTGTATTCGGGGCGTTCGATGGCCCAGGGCGTGCCCAGGTGCAGCCAGTTGTCCGGGGCTTCGATCTGGCAGCCGTTGATGATCTTCTGCTGGAAGATGCCGTAGTTGAACATGATGCCGTAGCCGATGGCGGGCACGCCCAAAGTGGCCATGGAGTCCATATAGCAGGCGGCCAGGCGGCCCAGACCGCCGTTGCCCAGGCCGGCGTCGGCCTCCTCCTCGCAGAGCTCCTCGAGCTTGAGGCCGTAGGCTTGCAGGGCCTTCTTGATCTCCTTCTCCACGCCCAGGTTGAGGATGGCGTGCATCAGCAGGCGGCCGATGAGGAACTCCATGGAGAGGTAATAGACGCGCTTGACGTTCTGCTTGTGGTAGCGCTGCTGGGTCTTGATCCAGCGCTCCATCATGCGGTCGCGGATGGCGTAGGCCGCGGTCATGAAATTGTCGTTGGGGGTGGCCGTGTACTCGTCCTTGGCCAGGAGGAATATCCGGCGCTCGAGGAAGGACTGCTCCAGCGAGCCGACGCTGAGGCCGTCGCGCACGCGGGCTCCGACGGGCAGCGGTGCGGCGGGGGAGGCGGCCGCCTTGTCCTTGGACATATTGGGTATCATACATCATTAAGGGAAAAACATGGCCGACCCGACGCGCCTGAAAGTCCTGCTGGCCGTGCTCATCTGGGGCGCCTCCTTTTCCTTCACCAAGAGGGCTCTGGCCGAGGTCTCGCCCCTGGCTTTGGTCCTGGCGCGCTGCGGCCTGGGCAGCCTCTTCATGCTCGTCGTGGCCCGGACTCCGAGGCTCTTCCGGGGCCTGGCGCCCAAGGAGTGGCTGCAGCTGGCGGCCATCAGTGCCTCGGGAGTGGTCGGGCAGCAGACGATCCAGGCCTTCGCCCTGCGCCACACCAGCGCCAACCATGCCGGCTGGATCCTGGCCGCCACTCCCATAGCCGTGGCGCTGGCCATGGCCCTCTTCTTCGGAGAGCGCATGGGCCTGCAAAGGTGGTCCGGTTTCGGCCTGGGCGCGGCCGGCACGCTCCTCGTCATCCTCTCCCGCCAGCTCGTGGCCGGCGCCGGGCTCATCCCCACCGGGCGGGGGGACTTCCTGGTCATGCTCAGCTGCTTCAATTGGGCCCTCTATGTCATCATGATGGACCGCTGGCTCAAGTCCCGGTCCCAGCGGGACGTCACCGTCATGAGCATGGTCGCGGGCTTCGCGTTCATGGCCGCCGCGGCTCTGGCGGGCGGGCAGGCGCATGAGCTCTGGCACGTCAGCGCCAAGGGCTGGGCCTGCCTGGCCTACCTTGGGCTGCTGTCCTCAGGGCTCGGCTATCTCTTCTGGAACGCCGGCGTCGAGAAGATCGGCCCTTCGGCCTCGGCGGCTTTCCTTTATCTGGAGCCCCTGGCCGCGCTGGCCGCGGGCCGGCTCATGCTGGGAGAAGGCATCGCGGCCACCTCCGTGCTGGGGGGGGCGCTGATCCTGACCGGAGTCTACTGGGTCAACGCCGGGCGCAAGCTCCCCGAAACGCCCGAAGAAGCGGCCTGAGGCCGCCGTTCAAAGACGAGATCCGCACCGTCTCCTTGGCGCCTCCCGCTCCTGCATGTAGCGCTGGGCCATCATGAGCAGGGTGACGTACGCCATGAAGAGGCCGAAGCGGATCAGCGCGTTCCAGATCCCCATCCCCATATGAGGATAGATCTGCCCGGCCAGGAACTCCGCCCACAGCCAGCCTCCGGCCGACAGGGCCGGCGCAATCACGTTCCAGGCCCCGCCGAGGCACAGCACCGCCACGGTGATGGGCACGAAGGACAGGATCGGCGCGCTGACGTGCGGGCCGGACAAGTACTCGACGAAGAACACGGCCGTCACCAGCGCCGCGACCAGCGCCACGGCGACCGGGCGGGGCATGCGCCGCAAGGGCTGCGGAAGAATCTGCAGCAGAGCGGGCCAGAGCGGCGGGTCCTTGCGGGCGGCATCAGCCTGATATATTGGACTCATGGGCGCCTCCAAGGTCAGTTTAGCCGAGGGGTGGACAGTCTTCCATCTCGGGGAGTCAGGATTTGTCAGTGAGAGTCAGGGTCCGCGCGTCCGCGGCCTGCACCAGGGGCCCCCTTCCGCCTAGGCCTCTTGCCGCCCCGACGTGGGACCTTGGCTTCTGGCCGCCCTGACGCTCCGGGGCCATAATGACGGTATGAGAGGGAAGTCTCTGTCCCGGCTCCTGGCTCTGCTTCTGGCCATGCTGCCCGGCTCCGGCTGGGGCGCGCGCGTGGCCCTGCCGCCGGCCGTGGCGCCGACGCGCTTCGCCGGCCCCCTGGCCGTGGCGGTCCGGGCCGGCACGCCGCTGGCGCCGATCTCTCTGAGCCTCGGGTCCTTGCAGCCGGGCGTCCCGCCGCTGCTGGCGCCCGCGCTTCCCATGGCCCCGGCCGTTGTCCCGGCGGCATCGCCGCTGGCGGTCCTGAAGCAGACCGGCGTTTTCTCGGGCCAAGCGCTAAAGGCCGCGCCTGCCGAGGCGGCCGCGGCGTCGGCCGCCGCGGTCTTCGACCAGGCCGACCTCGGGCTGGGGGACGTCCGGCGCCGCTGGGGCAAGCTCTATCAGGACGGCCGGGAGTTGGAGGTCCTGGGCGAAGGCTCTTTCGGCCGGGTCTACGTGCATCCTCGCGACCCGGGCGCCGTGGTCAAGCTGATGACCAGTCTATCCGGCGACATCGCCCGGCAGTCGGCCCGGCAGGACAGCCAGGTCGGCATGAAGCTCGCCCAGGCCGGCGTCGGCCCCGCGGTCCTGGGGGTCTACGACATCCCCGGCCGGCCCAGCCGCCTGCGCCGCTGGCTCTGGCGCCTCTTCGGACTGGAGGCCCGCGCTCCGCCGCGCCCGGCCGTGGTCAAGCAACGGGTCTACGGGAGCACGGTCTTGGAGCTCATCGATGAGCTCCGCTTCACTCAGAAGGATTACGAGCTCGTCATGCGCATGCTCGAGCGCATGGCCGACCGCGGCCTGAAGGTGGGAGACCTGCGCACCGCCAACATCATGATCGGGCGGACCGCCGCGGACCCGGAGCCGCGAGCCTATCTGGTGGACGGCGGCTGGCTGCTCCCGGTGAAGGAAGGCGCGAGCCGGGAGGAGAGGCTGCGCGAGCTCAAGACCCAGCAGATGGAGATCCTCGGCGCCGGCGGTTCCGTGGGCTGGGCCAACGTCCTGGACCCCTTCGACGACATCCTTCAGGAAGGGCTCAGGGCTTCTCGGCCATGACCTCGAAGTCGTAGCCGAACTCGGTGTCGGCAAAACGCCAGAAGTGCTTGAGGCGGTCTCCCCAGAGATAGCGCGGCCAACTGGGCTGGGGCGGGATCAGGGCCCGTCCCTGCTCCAAAGAGAGCTCCTCGACCTTGGCCGCGGCCGCCTCGGCCCAGGTGTCCCTCTTGAAATTCTTGTAGGCTCTGGGCAGCCAGCCCCGCGCCTTCATGCCGAGCTTGAGGTGGAAGCAGCGCAGCGAGACCACGCGCAGGCCTAAGGAGCCGAGCAGGCCCAGCAAAGAGCGGCGCGAGAAGAAGAACAGGTGTCCGCCATGGCGGGTGTGCACCGGGCGGCCCCATCGTCGGCTCAAAGTCCTATTGGGCATGAGGTCCACCGGGCCGTTGGGCACGATGAGCTCCAGTCGGCCGCCGGGCCGGAGCATGCGCGCCACGCTGGCCACGGCCGCGCGGGGGGCGGGCTCGTGCTCGAGCACGTTGTTGAGGAGGATGTAGTCGAAGCTCTCCGGCGGATAGGGGGACTCGGAGAGCGGGCAGCTGGCGATCTCCAGGCCGTTGAGCCGCCGGCCCAGTTCCGCGGCCGCAGCCGAGAACTCCAGGCCGCGCACCCGCCAGCCCGAATGGTCGCGCAGTCCGGCCAGCATGGTGCCCAAGGCGCAGCCGGTGTCCAGGAAATCGCCGCTGGTGCGCCACTGCGAGAGGCGCAGGCCGATGGCCCGGCCCTTATAGTAGTCTCGTCAGTATTGCTTGAAGAAGGTCCCGAAATAGACCGGCGGGTAGCAGCGGGAGATCTCCTCGGCCGAGGGCGTGGGGTGGTAGAAGGCGGCGCCGCAGTCCGGGCAGTCGTAGACGTCCTTGACGCGGTCCAGGCAGAGCACGGCCGGGCAGGCCAGTCGTATCCGGGCGCCCAGGCAGACCGGGCAGGCGTTAGCGGGCATGGCGGCCTATTGTAGCTGTTTGCCCCGCCGCGGGGTAGGGCCGCTAGTCCAAGGCGCGAAACGCGTCTCCTGCGACTTCTCGACTTCACTCACTTTCTTCGTTGCCGTTGCAGAAGGTTCCAGCGCACAGCGCCGGAATCCGCCCGCCGCAGGCGCCCAAGAGGGGCTGACCACTAGCCTTTATGATTTCGCGCCGACAAGGAACGGGCGACGCCGGGGTTGGCGCGGCGAACGCCGCGCCAACCCCGAGAAGTATGCCTGGGCATGCGGTATTCCCTACACTTTCTGAAAATTTCTGCTGGATTTTGTGAAGTAATTCACATCGCGCGCGCGATGTGAATTATGATTACTAACTAAGCAGAATTTTTTCAAAAACGAAGGCTCGCAATGAACCCCAAACATCTCACAAGAGGTGGGTGAAGTCGCGCTACGACTTGCCTTGACAATCCAAGGTGCTGGGGCTACCCTTAAGATATGGCGACCCCTCTCGCCTTCTTGTTGCTGGCGGCCGTTTCCTCGAGTCACGCCGAGGCAACGGCCTACCTGCCGCACACCCGGACCAGCGTCCTGGCCGCAGCCTACGAGAGCGGGACTCCGGTCCAGCAGGCGCTCGAAGCCGAGCCTCCTATGCCGGAACTGGCCCCGTACGGCGCGGCGCGCTTCGCCGGACTCATGCCGCGCATCGCCGCGATCCAGTCCCCGCAGCCCGCGGCCGACTGCGCCGCGATGGGCAGGGAGATCGACGAGGTGACCGCCACCGTCGTCCTGGATGAAGCGGTGCGCCCCACGGTGGCGGAGATGTACAAGTCGCTCAAGGGCTGCTCGCCGAACAAGTCCGCCGGCGCCTTCTGGACGCAGGAGCGCGACTATCGGCGTGCGGGCTTCGCGCGCTCCCAGGCGGCTCAGCGCGCCGCCTACGAGCGCAACGAGCGGGTCCAGAAGCGGCTCGCGGGCGTGGACGGAAGCGTCTTCGGGAAGACCGGCGATCCGGGCGCCGTCGGAGCTCCGTCCGCAGCCGTGCAGGGCAGCGCGGGCAACGGCGCCAAGGGAGTCCCGGCTTCGGCCTATCTTCCTTCCGCTGAGGTCCCCGCTTCGATCAAGCACAACGCCGCCGACCCTCCGCCGCTCACCCAGGCCGGGGCGAATCCCTCCGTCAACCGCGAGGTCATGCGCGTGCTCGCCATCGCCCAGGACAGCGTCTGCCGCCTCAACCGACAGGGCCTGAGGAGCGCGGGCTCCGGAGAGGCCAACGGCATCTTGAACAACACCCTGAGCACGTTCACGGATAGGATCCGCTGCTACCCGCAGTCCGAGGAGGTGGTGGCGGACCTCAAGAAGTGGGGCGTCGGCGGCCCCGCCAGCCCGTGGCAGGTCGAGATCCGGAACAAGGAGGGATGGAAGCCCGCTTCCGACGCGGAAGCCGAGACTCTGAAGGGCCGGATCAAGACGCAGATATACAACAACGGCCATTGGTGGGTGCGCCTCAAGCCCAAGGACCCGTCCGCCCTTCCCGTGGTCGTCAACATCGATCCCTGGGCGGGGATCTACTCGGTGGATCCCCCCGACAATGTGAAGCCGCGCGAGCAGTGGCAGGTCATCCCGACCGCCGACCAGAAGGACTGCCAGCCTTCCTTGCCGTCCCCATCTCCGTAGGCCTGGGCCCCTGGCGCCGCGCGTGCTCTAGGGGACGGTCTGGCCGGCAGTCAGTCAGAAAGAGCTCTCGACGCTGCAATCGAACTTGGTCGTGGAGAGCTTCAGCAGGCGGGGCTCCAAGCCGTCAAGGTCCTGGCTGAAGATCTTGCTCGCGCCGGCGGGCAGGCCTTGGACCGAAAAGAGCTTGCTCGCCACGACGATCCCGTTGCTGCGGACGATCACGCGGAGATGGACGGTCGAGATATGCCTGGAGGTCTTGTTCCGTATCTCGCCCCGGAGGGAGACCTTGTTGCCGGACTCCGAGTCGCTGCTCAGACCCACGTGAATCAGCTCCAGATCTCCCCACATTGGCGTTTTTCCTAGCTCCGTGTATTGTACTATACCGATTGCCGTCCCCCTCGGGGCCGGTAGACCATGAAGATCCGGTTCTGGGGGACCTGCGGCTCCATCCCCGCCCCGACGGATGCCTCCGCGATACGCGGGAAGGTCCTGGGCGCGCTGAACGCGGCCCGGGGGCGGCGTTTCGACGGCCTCGCCGATCTCGAAGGCTTCGTGGACTCGCTGCCGTTCGCGATGCGCGCCACCTACGGCGGGAACACCTCATGCGTCGAGATCTCCCACGGCGCGGATCGCGTCATCTGCGACGCGGGGACCGGGATCCGCGACCTGGGCGTCCGCCTGCTATCCCGGAAAGACGGCGGCGCGCGGAAAGTCTTCCACATCTTCCTCTCGCACATCCACTGGGACCACATCCAGGGGCTCCCCTTCTTCCTGCCGGCCTATGTCCCCGGGAACACCGTCCATATCTACGGCTGCCATGCGGATATCGCGGCGGCCGTCTCCGGGCAGCAGGCCGCGCCCTATTTCCCGGTCCCCTTCCCCTCCCTGCCCGCGACTTTGCGTTTCACGGTCCTTTCCCCGGGGCAAGACTACGAGCTCGGCGGCTTCCGGGTCCGCGCCTTCGCGCAGGCCCACCCCGGGGGCTCCTTCGGCTATGCGTTCACGGCCGCAGGCCGAAAGGCGGTCTATTCCACGGACTCCGAGCACAAGGCCGACGACGTCCAGGAGTCGCGCTTCGTGGAATTCTTCTCCGCGGCCGACCTCCTCGTCTTCGACGCCCAATACTCCCTGGCCGAGGCGGAACTCTCGAAAAAGGACTGGGGGCATTCGAGCAACGTGCTGGGGGTGGAGCTCGCGGTCCAAGCCCGAGCCAAGCGCCTCGTCCTGTTCCACCGGGAGCCCCGGTCCAACGACGAGGCTCTGGACCGACTGCTCGCCGACACGCGCCAATACGTGAAGCTCTACGCCGAGACGTCGGACTTGGCCGTGGACCTGGCCTACGACGGGCTCGAGATCGAGCTCTGAGTCGAGCTTGGACGGTCCGTCACCGATCGGTGGGTCCTTAGGCCTAATCGCGGCGCGGCCAAAGGTCCCTGGTCCTTTGGGCCATCCGGGGTCACGCTCCTATTGTCGGAGGTGACTCATGAAACTCGATCGTCCAGCGTGCGCCCTCGCAGCGGTCCTTTTGTTCGGAGCCTGCAAGCCTGAAGGCAAGGACGCTCCGGCCAAGACCGGGGCCGCCGCGAGCCCGCCGGCCGCTTCGAGCCCGATCGGGCCGGCTCAGCAGGGCCCCGCCCAGGCCGTCGCGAAGAGCATCCTGCCCGCCGCGCCGGCCTCCGGCGCCGTCGCCGCGGATGAGAAGGCCAAGCAGGACGCGGGGCGGGTGTTCGACAACACGCCGGCCGCCGACGAGCTCTCCAAGCTCGCGGGCGACGACAAGCCGGCGGTCGCGGCCCCGGCGCCGTCGCCGGACGACAAAGCCCGGGCCGATGCGAGCCTGACCGCCGCGGCCGTCCCCGCGGTGGCGCTGGACGATCCGTCCCGAGCTCCGGCCGCTCCGGAGGTCGCGGAGGCGGGGCCTGGCTTCTGGGCGGGCGTGAAAGACCGCGCGGGCGCGGTCGTGGACGGCGCGAAGGAGCTCGCGGCCGGCGCGGCCCAGGCGGTCAAGGAATACGTCGTGGAACCCACTGTGGCCTTGGCCGAGAAGGTCGGCGACAAGGCCGGGGAGCTTTACGCGAGCGCCAAGGAGCAGGTGGTGGAGACCTACGCGCGGGCCTCCCAGGCTGTCAAGGAACACGTCGTGGAACCAGCCAAGGCCCTGGCCGAGAAGGTCGGCGGCAAGGCCGGGGAGCTTTACGCGAGCGCCAAGCGCCAGGTCGTGGAGACCGCCGCGCGGGTGAAAGAGAAGGCGCAGGAGCTCGTCGCCTCGGCGACGACCAAGGTGACGGAGGTCGCGGCGCAGGTCAAGACCGCGGCGCAGGAGTTCGCGGCCCCGGTGACGGCCAAGGTCGCGGAGGTCGCGGCGAAGGTCAAGGAGACCTCCGCACAGGTCAAGGCGGCGGTCGGCGATAAGATCGGTCAGGCGACTCAGGCCGCGCGCGGGCTGTTCGACGGCGCGCTGAAGTGCTGGGGAGCCTTCGGCCGATAGACAGCCTTCTCTTCGTAAAGACTAGGCCCGCGGCAGGTCGAAGCCGAACACCGCGCCGCCGCCCGGCCGCGGCTCGACCCAGAGCCGGCCGCCGTGGAGGCGCACGATCTCGGCCGAGGTGAACAGGCCCAGCCCGGTGCCCTGGCCCTCGGGCTTGGTGGTGAAGAAGGGCTCGAAGATGCGGTCCGCCACCTCGGGAGGCACCCCCGGCCCGTCGTCGGCCATCTCCACCTGCAGGCGCCCGCCGGCCTCCTCCAGGCGCAGCCAGATCTTGCCGCCGCGGCCGTCGATGGCCTGCGCGGCGTTGAGCACGAGGTTGAACAGCACCTGCTTGAGCGCGTGGGCGTCTCCCAGCGCCGAGGGCAGGCCCGGCGCGGCCTCTATGGCCGCTTGCACGCGGCGGCGCTTGAGCTCCGGGGCGGCCAAAGCGAGGGTCTCCTCGGCGACTTGGCGCAGCTCCACCGGGCCCAAAGCCGGCGCCGCGCCGCGCGAGAAGCCCAGCATCCCCGTCATGATCTTCTGGATGCGGTCGACCTCGGCGTGGATCTTGAGCAAGGTGGCCATATGGTCCGGAGGGGTGTCGGGCCGGCGCAGGAGGACTTCGGTCAGGCCCATGATGGCGCTGAGCGGGTTGTTGACCTCATGGACGATGCCGGCCGCCATGCGGCCCAAAGCGGCCATCTTCTCGACCTGCACCATTCGGCGCGCCAAGTCGGCGCGCGCGGCCTCGGCTGGAGTCATCGCCCTGAGAGGATAGCAGGCCGGCCGCGTTTCGTGGTGTCGCCGTTGTTACGGCGCGGCGGGAAAGGGCTATAATCTCAGCCGATGAGGAGGGCGTCTTGGGCGGCGGGGGGGCTGTGGCTCCTGGCCGTGCTCATGCCTTGGACCGGCCTGCCTTGGCGGGCCTTCAGCATCCCGGCCGGAGCGCTGCTCATGCTGCTGGCGGCCGCGCTGGCGCTGTCGCCCGCGGGGGTGGGCGCGGCCGAGGAGACGGCGCAGGGCCTCGAAGCGCTGGACCCGGAGCGCTCGGCTTGGCGCCTGGCCGCGCTCTTCTTCTTGTGGCTGGCCAGCCTCAAGCTCTGCCAGTACGCCTCCTTCCAGTCCCACTACGGCGATCTCGGCCAGGACGCCAACATTTGTTGGAACACCTTGCACGGCCGCCCTTTCTTCGACTCCATGACGGGCACGAACTTTCTGGGGGACCATTTCGAGCCGGTGCTGGCCCTCTGCGCTCTGGCCTTGAAGGTCTGGCCCAGCGCCGCGGTCCTGCTCCTCATCCAAAGCCTGGCCTTGGCTTTGGCCGTGGTCCCTCTGGCCGCACTGGCGCGGCGGCATTGCCGGCACCACGCCTTGGTCCTGGCCGCGGCGGTCCTCTTCATGCTCAATCCCTATCTGCACCTGGTCAGCGAGTTCGATTTCCATCCCGAGGCGCTCTTCATCCCGGCCGCGCTATGGGCTCTCCTCTTCTGGGAGCAGGGCCGGCCCTGGCTGGCCGGATTCACGGCCTTGCTCTGCCTGGGTCTCAAGGAGGATGTCCCGCTGGCCCTGGCCGGCTTCGGGCTCTACGCGGCGCTGTTCCGGGGCAAGAAGGCTGGCTGGGTCCTGGCCGCTGTTTCAAGCGCGGCTTTCGCCGTCATCGCTCTGTGGGTCATCCCGCATTTCGCGGGCAGCCGGGTCTCCTTGCACCAGGACCGCTACGCGAGCCTGGGGGCCAGCACGGCCGAGATGATCCGCAACATCGCCTGGCATCCCTGGGTGGTGCCCCTGCGGCTGCTGCGGCCCCGGGTGCTGCTGACTTCGGCGGCCTTGCTGGCCAGCGTGGGCTTCCTGCCCCTGGCCGCGCCTGCGGCCTTGGTGCCGGCGCTGGGGGCCTGTCTGCACCATCTGCTCTCCGACTACCGTTCGCAGTACTGTCTGGTCTCGCAGTACTCGGCGCTGACCGTGCCCTTCCTCTTTTACGCCGCGCTCAAGGGTCTGGCCGTCTGCGAGGAGAGGCTTTGGTCCAGGAAGGGCCGGCTGGCCTCGGGCTTCCTTTTCCTTTACGGAGCGGCGCTCGCCTTCCAGCCCTTCTATACGGGGCCTTTCAAATGGGGCGATATCCTGGAGGCGGCGGCCCTGGTCCGGCAGGTCCCGGACCATGCCTCCGTGGCCGTGGACGGCAGCCGCGGCCGGGGCCGGGAGGACCTGCTGCCGCATCTGGCCCTGCGCGGCCAACTGTCCCAGTTCGACGCGGCCCGGCCCTTCCAGGAGCCGTCCGCGGAGTATGTGCTCCTGGACCATCGGCTTTCGGCGGAATTCGCCGCCGGCCTGGCCAAGACCGGAAGATTCGCGCGGCTGGGCGCGGGCGACGGCTTGGAGTTATGGCGCCGGCTGGAAGACCACGGGCAGCTCGCTGCGCGGGATGACGCGCCAGCGCTGCTCCGGCCGCGGCGCTGAGCCCAGCGGCCGGAAGCTGACCACGATGCGGTCGGCGCCTGGGACCACGGATTCGATGCGGGCCTGGCCGAAGAGCACCACCAGCATCTCTTTGGAGAAATCCACGCGCGGGGCGGAGCCGGGCAGACCTTGCTCGCGTCAGAGCAAGACCGACTCCTCCATGGAGTAGACGGCCCGGCCGGTCTCCAGGGGAGCGGCCGCGGGCAGGGGCACGCCCTCCTTCTTCAGCTTGGCCGGGGCCCGGCCGCCGCTGAAGTCCTCCGGCGGCACCAAGGCGCCCTCGGCCGCGCTGCGGCCCGGGCCCTGCGGCTGGGCCAGGAGCGTGCTGGTCTGGCCGACGAGCGGGGCGGGGACGGACTCAGCTACGAAGCTCGGCCCTGCCGCGGGCGCGAGGTCGCGCGCCGCGCCCCGCAGGGCGCGCACCACGGAATTCGGGGTGAGGATGCGCTGGATGCCCATGCGGGCGCGTTCGGCCTCGAGGTGCTTCTGCAGGGCTTCGTTGGAGTAGGCGGGCTTGGCTGCGGGGGCTTCATCGAGGGCTCTGCCGCCGAAGCCCTTCGGGGCCGCCGGGGCGGAGAGTCCGGCCGCCGAGATGCCTGCGGCTCCCGCGTCTGCGCCGCGCAGGGCCGCGATGCCTTCGGCGCGTCTCTGCTCCTTGGACAGGGCCACCAGGTCGCTGACCGTGACCGGGCCTGCCGGCCCAGCCGGCGGCGGTGCCGCCACGGATTTTAAATCGGAGGCCGCGCCGGAGACCATCCCTTGCAGCGGCTCGGCCATGCGCGGCGGGGTCTGGAGGTTCAAGGTCTTGTAGGTCACGAAGATGACGGCGAAGGCGCAGGCCGCCCAGGCCGCGTTGCGCGGCGCCAGCAAAGAGGCCCAGCCCTCGGTCCGGGTCTCCTGCCTGCGCCGATTCTCCAGGCGCTGCAGGAATCCCGCGGGCAAGGGCTTCTGGGGCAGGCCTTTGACCATGCCGCAGGCCTTGCGCAGGTCCTCGAGCTCGGCGCGGCACTCGGCGCAGTCCTTCAGGTGCGCCTCGATGCGGCCGCGCTCGGCGTCCGCCGCGGCCCCGTCCAGATAGCCGGAGAGGTTCTCTTTCTCGTGTCTCATGTTCGTCACGGCGCCACCTTCTTCAGCAGCCGGGCCTTCAAGGCCTCGCGGGCTCGGGAGAGGCGCGACTTGACCGTCCCTTCCGGCACGCCCAGGGCCTCGGCCAGCTCCTGGTACGACTGCCCCTGGATCTCGCGCAGCACGATGATGCCGCGGCTGTCCTCATCGAGCTCCATGAGCGCTGACTGCACCTGCGCCTCCTGCTCCGCCTTCTCCAGGCCCTGGTCCAGGGGCGGATCGTCGGCCGGAAACGGAGCCTCCTCGTCGCCCTCCTCGCCCGTGAACAGGCCCAAAGAGACCGTCTTCCAGAACCCCCGCCGCTTCTCGGAGCGCACCCGGTTCTTCCAGGTGTTGACCGTGATTCGGTAGACCCAGGTCTTGAGGCCCGACTCGCCCCGGAAACCGGGGAGGGCCTTGAGCGCCCGGATCAGCGAGTCCTGGGCCAGATCCTCAGCGTCGGCGGCGTTGCCGGTCAGGCGCAGCGCCACGTTGTAGACCAGCTGCGCGGTCTGAGCCAGGAGCTCCTGTTCGCCTATTCTGTTGGACACCGGGCCGCCGCCGTTTGTTCCTGATGAGGACGCCGCCAGGGGCGGCGTCCGAACAACGAGCGCGGCACCCTGTGGGTGCCGCGCAACCGGCGGCCCCCCCTCAGGGGGGGCCGCCGGTTCCGTTGGGGGGTGAGCCGCTATCCCTCAACGGAACCCGCTCTACGGCGCGCACGGAGAAGTCCTTGTAATCGACCCGCAGCAGCTGGCGGAACACCCAGATCTGGGCTCCGAAGGCCAAAGGCCAGGCCACCGCGCGGGCCAGGAACAGGGCCGTGGCCTGCTCCGGCTTGAAGACCGCCACGAGGATAGCGACGGGCACCAGCGGCACGAGCATCACCAGCGGCCAGCGCCAGGTGAAGGACCACCAGAGGCGCAGGGCGTGCTTCCAGCCCGGCGCCTCTATGGTGGAGTTGCCCACGGCGGCCTCAGGCCGCCGTGAGGACCTTGCGTCCCGCCTTGGAGGGAGCCTTGCCCAGCAGCTCCTCGCGCAGGGCTTCGGCCTTGTCCGTCTTCTCCCACTCGAACCCCTTCTCCTCGCGGCCGAAGTGGCCGAAGGCGGCTGTGGCCCGGTAGATGGGCCGGCGCAGCTTGAGGGACTCGATGATGCCGCGCGGGGTCAGCGCGAAATGCTTGCGCACCGCGGCCTCGATGCGGCTCTCGTCGACCTGGCCCGTGCCGTGGGTGTTGAAGTACACTCCCACCGGCTCGGCCACGCCGATGGCGTAGGCCAGCTGCACCGTGCATTCGTCAGCCAAGCCGGCGGCCACGACGTTCTTGGCGATGTGGCGGGCCATGTAGCAGGCGGAGCGGTCCACCTTCGTCGGGTCCTTGCCGGAGAAGGCGCCGCCGCCGTGCGGGGCGCGGCCGCCGTAGGTGTCCACGATGATCTTGCGGCCGGTCACGCCGGTGTCGGAGACCGGGCCGCCCACGACGAACTTGCCCGTGGGGTTGATGAGGATCTTGGTGTCCTTGTCCATGAGGCGCTTGCCCAGGACCGGCTTGATGATGGCCTCTGTGATCTCGGCGCGGGCCTTGTCCGTGATCTGCTTGCCGGAGCGGTCCAGGATCTCGGTGGTGTGCTGGGTGGAGACGACCACGGTGTCCACGCGCAGGGCGCGGCCGTCCACGTACTCCACGGTCACCTGGGACTTGCCGTCCGGCCCGAGGTACTTGAGGCCGTTGGCGCGGCGCACGTCGGAGAGCTTGCGGCAGAGCTTATGGGCCAGCATGATGGGCAGGGGCATGAACTCGGGCGTCTCCCGGCAGGCGTAGCCGAACATGATGCCCTGGTCGCCGGCTCCGCCGGTGTCAACGCCCTGGGCGATGTCCGGGGACTGGCGGCCGATGCAGTTCATGACGCCGCAGGTCGCGGCCTCGAAGCCGTACTTGTGATGGTCGTAGCCGATCTCCTCGATGACCTGGCGGGCCAGCGCGTCGACGTTCACGAAGGTCTTGGTGGTGATCTCGCCGCCCACGATGACCATGCCGCGCGTGATGAAGCTCTCGCAGGCCACGCGCCCGGTCGGGTCGTCCTTCATGACCGCGTCGAGGACGCCGTCGGATATCTGGTCGCAGACCTTGTCCGGGTGGCCTTCGGTGACCGACTCCGAGGTGAAAAAGTACTTGCCGTTGTCGCGCTGCATGCTTCCTCCTGCCGTGGATTATCGACGGCTCGCGGCCGCCTGGGAGATAAGATGATAGGAAATATCCCGCCTGCGACTCAATCCCGCGGTGGACTCGTGGTCCTTGACAAGACCGGGCCCAGGCCCTATCCTTAGTAGTGCCGGAGGCATCCCATGACCCCTCGCCCCCGCGTGTGCGCCGTCCTTTGCCTGGCCCTGCTGGCGGCCTGGCCGGTGGTGTCCGCCCGCTCGGCCGCCGCCCCGTCCGAGACCGGCGCCAGCCCCCTGACCGAGGACGAACGGAAGTCCTTCTCCCTGTTGGGCCTGAGCGTCGACAAGCTGGCCGCGCCGGACCTCGCCCGGTACCGGGCGCCGTTCGATTTCCACAAGGAATCCCTCAACGACGAGGAGAAGGACGGCCTGCTCTACGCCGGCAACCGCTTCGACGAGGACACCGGGCACATCCTCTCTCTCCAGAGCAAGCAGCCCCTCACGGTCCTGGATATCGAGGTCTCCCGCCGGAACACCCTCCTCGGCCAGAAGGACGCCATCCTGGCCAAGCTCTCCCTGCTGCTCTCCCAGCAGGAACCCGGCAAACCCCTCTCCCCCCAGGCCCAGACCCAGGTCAAAGCCCTGGTCGACGCCTATCCCGGCGCCCTGCCGCCCAGCCTGGTCAAGACCCTGACCACGCCCGGGCTGAGCGCCTCCTCGCTGCATGCGGACGCGGCGCAGGCCTACGAAGCCTCCACCCGCTTCTTCGACGGCCAGAACACCCTCAAGGATTGGGTCGGCAACGCACTGCCCGTCAAGGCCGAGCCCACCTCGGCCTACGCCGCCAAGGTCTACTTCGACGACACGGAGAAGAGGCTGGGCCAGACCCTGCGCGCCTCGGTGGCCGACGAGCTCATGAAGAACCCCGTGGGCCGGGAGCTCCTGGACCATTTCCGGGACCGCAAGGGCGAGCTGGACCTGCCCCACTTCCTCATCCTCAGGATCGACCCCAAGGCCATGGCCGTCTACAGCAGCTCCAACAAATCCGTGGTCTTCAACCAGCGGATCATCGAGGACGCCCTGATGGACGGCGTGCCGGCGAAAGACCAGCCCAAGCTGCGCCGGGAGCTCGCCGACTCCAAGAAGTTCGCGGCCTACCTGCTGGCTCATCCCGAGGCCTTCCAGAAGGCGGTCGCGGCCAACGGAACCACCTTCCTCCATGAACTCACCCACGCCTGGCAGGACCGGCGCGAAGGACTCATGGGCGAGGGCGACCGCGGCAACGTCCCGGGCGTGAACGCGATCGAGAACGAGCACGAGGCCTTCCTCATGGAGGTCCGCTGGCTCCACGCCCGGCTGCTGGCCGATCCGAAGTCCGCGGCCAAGGACGAGATGCTCGACAGCTACCGCCAGTTCCTGGCCAACCCCGACCTCTGGCGCAACGACATCACCCAGCGCTACCTGGCCAACTGGCCCCAGTCCTCGGCCGATTTTCCCACGGCCCTGCAGCTGCAGGAGCAGCGCGTGGGCGTGGCCCGCAAGTTCATGGGCGAGGGGCTCCACCAGCGCCTGGTCCAGGCCATCAAGCTGCTGGGCTACCAGCGCGGCACCGAGGAGATGAAGAAGTCCGAGTCCGCCGCGCGCAAGCGGGTCGCGGAGTTCGACAAGACCGTGTACCCGCAGATGCGCCAGGAGGGGATGCGGGGACTGGCCGAGCTCTTCTTGTCTTTGGCCCGGGAGGCCGAGGACGCCGACGACCGGAAGGAAGCCTTGAAGCAGGCCGAGGGCTACGCCCAGGAGCTCAACGATAAGGAGCTCCAGCGTCGCGTGGAGGAGCTGCGGCCCAAGCCCGGGAGGAAGGGCCGATGAGGCCCGCGCGCTTGGCCCTGGCCGCCTGCCTGTGCCTGGCGGCCTGCTCGCGCAAGGCCGCCAGCCCCCCACCCGCCCGTCAAGGAGAGACCCCCGGCATGGCCATCTATCAGCAGCCTCAGCACCTCTTCACCTGCCAGGCCCCCGCGGACTGGCGCGTCCTCGAAGACCAGGGCGGGGCCCAGCGCGTCACCTTCCTGGGTCCGGCCTCCGGAACGACGCCTTTTTCGGCTTCCATCAGCATCTACCAATATCTCAAGGCGGGCTCCGTCTTCGACTCTCCCCAGGCCTATGCCCGGGCCCAGGCCACGGTCGGAGGCCAGGTCACTGCCCTCAAGCCCAGGGCTTGGCCGGGCGGGGAGGCCTTCGAGTTCAGCCAGGTCCGCAAGGGGCCGCACATCGGCGCGCTCAAGCCCGAGGCCCGCAGCGAGCTCACCGTGCTCATCCCGGTCAAGGACGGATTCTTCGCTTTGGCGCATTCCGCGCCCGAAGGCGCGCGCGAGCTCACCGCTCCGCAGTTCGAGGCTCTCGTCGGGAGCTTCCGCGCGGCGCCCTAGCCGGCCGCCCGGCGGCTACTCCCGGATGTTGAGGACCGCGGCCTCGTAGACCGTGATGTTCTCCCGGACCTGGCCGTTGGCGCCCAGGATACAGTTGGAGAGGTGCACGTCCTGGCCCACGGTCACGTTGTCGAAGAGGATGCAGTGGTCGAGCTTCGCCTGGGCGCAGATCAGCGCCCGGTCTCCCACCACGGTGTAGGGCCCGATCTGGGCTCCGGCCTCGATGCGGCAGCCCTTGCCGATGAGGCAAGGGGCGCGCAGGACCGCCTTGGGGTCGATGGCGCTGCCGCCTTCGACCCAGACGCCTTTGCGCGCCTCGGTGCCTGGGATGTTGATGTGGATGTTGCGGTCCAGGGCGTCGATCTGGCAGCGCCGATACTCGGAGAGGTTCCCCACGTCGGTCCAGTAGCCCTTCCACTCGTAGGCGTAGATGGGCTTGCGCAGCTTCAGCAGCTTGGGCCAGAGCTCATGGCCGAAGTCGTAGACCTTGCCGCGCGGGATGAGGCGCAGGACCTCGGGCTCGAAGAGGTATATCCCGGTGTTGACCATGTTGGAGAATACGTCGCTCCAGAGCGGTTTCTCCTTGAAGCCCCGGATGCGGCCGGAAGGCCCCAGCAGGGTCACGCCGTAATCGAAGCGGGAATCCACGGCCTTGACCGCCATGGTGGCTAGGGACTTATGCTTGCGGTGGAAGGCCAGCATGGCCGTAAGGTCGATGTCCGAGAGGCCGTCTCCCGACATCACGAAGAAGGGTCCGTCCTTGAGGAAGGGCTCGACCTTCTTGACCGCGCCCGCCGTGCCCATGAGCTTGGGCTCCGGGGAGTAGCGGATCTTGAGGCTCCAGCGCGAGCCGTCGCCGCAGTAGCCGCGCACCTGGTCGGCGTGGGCGAAGAGGTTGACCGCCACCTCTTTGATGCCGTGGCGCAGGAGGTTGTCCAGCACGTGGTGGATGACCGGCCGGTTGACCACCGGCACCATGGGCTTGGGGGTCTCATAGGTCAGGGGCCGCAGGCGCGTGCCCGCGCCGGCCGCCAACACGATGGCTTTGACCATGGGCTAGGCCAAGGTGGGCCCGATCCACTTCTTGGCCAGTTCCAGGAGTTCGGCCGTGCGCTTGGCGGAGTCCGTCTCCGCGTAGACGCGCATGAGCGGTTCGGTGCCCGAGGGCCGCATGAGCAGCCATTGGTCGCCCGCCAGGATGATCTTCAGGCCGTCGATCTGGGACAAGGACTGGATCTCCGCGCCCAGGATCTTCTTGGGCAGCTTCTTGATCAGCTTAGCCGCGAAGGCCGCCTTGTCCAGCACCGGCTTGTGCAGGCGCAGGTCCAGGCGCTTGAAATGCGAGGCCCCGTACTTGGACTCGATCTCCTTCCAGAGCTGGGAGGTCGTGCGCCCCGACATCGCGAGCATCTCCAAGAGCAGCAGCGCGCTGCGCAGGCCGTCGCGCTCGGCCAAGCCGCCCTGCCAGCCGTACCCCCCGGACTCCTCGCCGCCGATGACCGCGCCGCCCGAGGCCAGGCGCTCGGCCACGTGCTTGAAGCCCACCGGCAACTCCTCGAACGGCAGGCCGTGAGCCTTGGCGATGCGCGCAGCGATGCAGCCTAAGGACACCGTCTGCACGATCTTGCCTTTGAGCTTCTTGCGCGAAAGGAGATGGTCCACGATCATGGGGAAGACCTGGCAGGGGGTCAGGTAGGTGCCGTTCTCGTCGACCACGCCCACGCGGTCCGCGTCGCCGTCCAGGGCGATGCCGATCACGGCCTTCTCCGCCTTGACCCGGGCGCAGAGCTCCTTGAGATTGTCCGCCACGGGCTCGGGGGGGAGGCCCCCGAAGAGCGGGTCGTGCTCGCAGTGCATGGCGATCAGGCGCGGGGAGGGCAGGACCTCCTCCAGGAGTCCGGCGGCCGAGCCGTAGAGATAGTCGATCACGAAGGGCTTCTTGAGCCGCGCCCGGATGATCGGGAGGTTCGCTTTCGCGCGCAGATACTGCAGATAGGCCTCCCGGCCCGACTTGGCCTTGATCTCGGTGGCGCGGGTGGGCTGGGTGCGGTCGAGGCAGGCCTCGATGGCCCCAGTCAAGGACTCCGGGGCGGTCTGGCCCGCGAACTTGATCTTGATCCCGTTGTAGGCGGCGGGGTTGTGGCTGGCCGTCACCACCACGCCCAGGCCCTTGCTGCGCTGGGTCAGCAGGCTCACCGCCGGCGTGGGCAAGGACTCGGCCAGGAACACGGCGCCCAGCTTGTTGCCCTCCAGGACCTTGACGATCTCGCGCGCGAAGGCCTCGGACTGGAAGCGGCGGTCGTAGCCCACCACCACGGGCGCGGCCCAGGGGGTCTTCTTGCGGTTGGCGGACTTGAGGATCTCGTCGTGCAGATGGTCGGCGATGGCCTGCGCCACGCGGCGCACGTTCTCGAAGGTGAAGTCGCGCGCCATGACTCCCCGCCAGCCGTCCGTCCCGAACCTGATGGTATCCATGGATCCTCCCGAATCAGAACTGACTGAACGGCCGCAAGGTCGAGCCTCCCGCCAGGGCCGTGCCCGCAGACATCACGGCGTGGTGTCCGACGCGGCAGCGGGGGCCGACCACGCAGCCCTTGAGGGCCGCGCCGTCGCCGATGCGCGCGCCCGCCAGGACCACGCAGTCCTCCAGCGCCGCCCCCTTGCCGATCTCGCAGCCCGCGCCCACGCAGACGCGCCGGGAGAAGCGCGCGAAGTCGGCCACGCGCACCCGGTCGCCCAGCACCGTGAGGCCTTCCCGGTCGAAGGTGAGCTCCCGCCCGAGACGCACGCCCCGGCCCGCGCGCAGGCCCGGGCGCCGATGCCCCGGCGGCAGGGGCAGGCGCGTCGCGCCGCCCAGGATGTCCAGGTGGACCTGGAGGTACTTGTCCACGGTCCCGATGTCCATCCAGTAGCCGCGGGAGACGTAGCCGAAAAGGCGGGCGCCGTCCTCGAGCAGGTGCGGGAACAGCGAGCGCTCCAAGGAGTAGTTGACTCCCGGCGGGATGCGCGCCACCACCGAGGGCTCGAAGAGATAGGCCCCCGCGTTGATGGTGTTGGTCACGATCTCGTCCCAGGAGGGTTTTTCCAGGAACCGGCGCACGCGCCCCGAGGGCTCGGTCTCGACCAGGCCGTAGAGCGTGGGGTCCTTGACCCGGGTCAGCGCGATGGAGAGGTCGGCGCGGTTGCGGCGGTGGAAGCGCAGGAAGGCGGTCACGTCGAGCGTGTGGAGCACGTCGCCGTTCAAGACCAGGACGGTCTGCCCGATATGCGGCTGGGCGTTCTTGACCGCGCCGCCCGTGCCCAGGGGCCGGCGTTCGTGGACGTAGCGCAGGCGCAGGCCGCGCCCGCGGCCGTCGCCGAGCATGCGATGGAACCAGGCCGGCTTGTAGGCGGTGCACAGCACGATGTCGCGCACGCCGTGCCGCTTGAGCACGTCGAACTGGTACTCCAGGAACGGGCGGTTGACCACGGGCAACAGCGGCTTGGGGAAATCGCAGGTGAAAGGCCGCAGCCGCGTCCCGGCCCCTCCGATCAGGATCAAGGCGATCATAGTGGTTTAGGCTGGCGAATTGTACAAAAAATATATACTAGGGGCCTATGGATGATGCGCGCCCGTCTCCCCGGGCCTTGGCTCTGAGCCTGGTCGGCTTGGCCTTCTTCCTGTCCTGGCAGGCCCTGGCTCTGCGCTCGTATATGCGGGCCGACGCCCAGCCGCCCGCGTGGGAGCCGGCGGCCAACCTGCAGGCCGCCCTGGACTTGCGGGAGGCCGCCCCGGCGCAGGGCTGGGCCGCTCTGTCCCATGCCGCGCCCGAGGCGCGGGCGGCCGCCGCGCCGCCGCTCTATCTCATGCTGCTGGGGCGCTTCTGCACCGGCCCCGACCCCGCGGGGGCCGGTCTTTGGCTCAACTGGTTCTATCTGGCCCTGCTGAGCATCGCGGTCTTCGGCATCGCCTGGCACTTCCGTCCTGACGAGACCGCGCTCTTGTCCGCGGTCATCCTGGCGGGGTCGCCGGCCCTGCAGGAGCTGCTGCACACGCAGGTCGCGGACTTGGCGCTCGTGGCCGTGACCGCGGCGGGCTATTGGGCTCTGCTGCGCAGCGACGAGTTCCGCAAGTGGCCCGCCTCCTTGGCCTTCGGGGCCGTCTTCGCGGCGGGGATGCTGCATGGCTGGAGCTTCGCCTCCTACTTCCTGCCGGTCCTTTACATGGGCTTGCGGGCCCTGTACCGGCCGAGCAGCCGGCTCAAGGTCCTGGCCGCGGCCGCGGTGGCCTGGGCCGGGTTCTTACCCTGGTACGCGGCGCACCTTCCGGCCTTGCTGGTGAGGGTGCTGCAGTCTTCGGGCATCTCCTTGAGCGCGCTGTGGCAGGGCGGGGCCATCCTGGGCTATCTCGTTCCGATGGCCAACGGCCTGGGTGCGCCGTTCTTCGCCTTCGCTTTGGCGGGCCTGTGCGTCCCGCAGTTCCGACGCAACTGGCACCGCGGCTGGGTGCTGGTGGCGTGGTTCGTCGCGTCCTATCTGCTTTGGTGCCTGGCGCCGGACCCCCAACTGCGCTGCCTCATCCCCTGCCTGCCGGCTTTGGTCGTGGCGGGCCTGGGCGCTTGGCCACGAGCTTTGGTCTGGGTCCTGGCGCTGGTGCAGCTTTTCACCATGGTCAACTTCACTTCGGGGATGCTCTCGACGATCACCATCCCTCTGCCCACCGCCAGAATCCTGCTCTTCCCGAGCCAGCCTCCGCTCCGTCAGGACTGGGGCGTCGACGAGATCCTGCGCGAGGCCCAACTGCGCCGCGACCCGCAGCAAGCGTTCTCCGACCTTACGTTGGTGGCCAACTCCGCGCGCTTCAACCAGACCACCTTCGAGTGGGAGGCCCGCCGGCTCGGGATCGCCGGGGTGCACATCCGCCAGCCCGGCATGCGGCTGTGCGAGTTGTCCGAATTCCTGCTGCTCAAGGACGGCCCCTGGAAGACGGCCGGCGCCCGCGGACCGCAGCTCCCGGAAGCGGTCAAGACCATCAAAGACCCGGAGGGCTGGTTCTCGGCCGCCTACGCGGAGGTCCGGCGCTGGCCCCTGCCCGACGATTCCTCGGCCGTGCTCTTCCAGCAGAAGCGCCGCGCCAAGCCGCCCGTGCCGGCGGGCCGGTACCGCTACCAGTTCTACACCTCGGGACAGTTCGAGGTCACGGATCTGGTCATCGAGTTCGGAGGCTGGGATGCGCAGCGGTCCGTGTTCCGCTGGGCCAAGGCCTCCGCCGCGGAGGTCCGCGCGGGCGGCCTGCGCGTCGCGGGCGTGCAGGCGGAGCTGGAGGACCTGTTGTTCCAGCCGATCTACGAGCACGGGTCCAACACCTGGGGCGACGTCCGCTTCCTCAAGCTGGGAAAGCTGCGCATCAATTCCCTGCGGGTCGATCGCGAGTCCACGCGGGCGTTTCTGGAGGGACGCTTCCCGGGCCTGCGCATCTCGGGGCTGGAGCTGGACCAGACGGCGCGGCTGCGCGGCCGGCTGGGCAATATCCAGGTCGGCGCGGAGGCCTCCGTGCGCCTCGAGACCTCGCCGCCCGCGCTGCGCATCGAGATCATCAACGCCCAGTCCGGGGCGAACCAGCTGCCGGGTTTCTTCCTGGCGCCCTTCCGGACCTTCCGGAGGCCGCTGACGCCCACCACCGAGACCCCCTTCGCCATCGAGCTTCCGGGGCTGACGCTCTCCAACGGCTGGCTGTCGATCCCTTAGGGTCGGGCGCGGCTGCGCTGAACCGTCAGCGCAGCCGGAAGATCAGCAGGCCGTCCTGGTCGTAGGCGACCGGGAAGCGGGCATAGAACCGCCGCGCCGTCTCCCCTTCCCGGTCCTGGAAGGGGCCGGATTTCGGCGCGAAGAAAAAGCGCGCCCCGGCGGCGATGCGCCGATCCAGCTCGGCCCATGCGGCGGCGGGGTCCCCCTCGATCCCGACCCCCCAGCCCCGGCGATGCAGATAGAAGAGGAACAGCGGCAAATGGACCGAGTTGCACAGGAAGAGGTCGTCCGGCGCGCTGACGCGATCCGCGGCCGCCGCGGCTCGTACCAGCGCGGGAGAGCCGATGCTGTACCAGCGCCGGATGCGCAGCACGCTGTAGACCGGCATGCCGGCCACGAGGAGGGCCAGGCCCGCCAGGGCCCACGCCTTGGGGCGCGGGCGCAGCGCCGAGGCCTTCTCGCGCAGGAGGAGCAGGCCCGCGCCCATGAAGGCCGCGTTGACCGGCGCCCAGGGCAGGGAGGTGTATTCATGGTCGAAGGTATAGGAGCCGCCCGCGACCAGGCTCAAGCCGAATGCCGCGAACCAGGCCTCGTAGAAGAACAGCCGCCGCCGCATGAAGAGTACGGCTCCGGCGGCCAGCGGCAGGAGGCCCAGGTGGGTGGCGCAGAGCTCCGGGAATCGCGAGATGAACTGCCGCGGGATATAGTGGAGCTTGTAGTTCAGCAAGGCCCCGAACTCCCCCGGCTTCGAGGGGATGACGAAGGTCCCGGTGCTGGCGTGCTTGTACCAGGCGGCGGTCCCGGCTAAGGCCAGCCCAAAGGCCGCCCAGCCGCGCAGGTCGCGCCAGAACGAGCGCCCCAGCCGCTCCCAGGAGAGCCAGGCCAGGGGGGCGAACAGATAGACGTAGGGGAGCTTGAGCGAGACGGCCAGGAAGGCGGCCAGCGTCGCGGCCGCCCAGTGCGCCCAAGGGCGCGCGGGTCCGAGGGCGAGGCGCCAATGATAGAAGGCCGCGACCGTGGCGCACAGCGCCATGGCCTCGGGCTGCACGGTCCGGCCGAAAAAGATCTCGATGGGCAGGAAGGAGAACAGGATCCCGGCGTAGAGCGCGGCCTCGCGGCCGAGGTCCTCCTCCAGGAGCAGGAACAGATAGACGGCGGTCAGCGCCGAGAAGGCTGTCGCGAGCAGGCGCCCCCACAGCTCGCCGAGGCCGGCCAGGGGCCAGAGCAGGGCGGTCAGCCAGCTGAAGAGGGGGAATTCCGTCGCCGCCAAGCCGCGGTAGGGGCCGGCCCAGTCGATCTGGGGGCAGAGCAGGCGCATGCCGTTCTCATGGAAATTGCGCGCCAGCGTAGCCGTGTAGCTCTGGCGCCAATAATGCACGTCCGCGAGGGGCGAGGAGATCCCTTTGAGATGCATCACCACGGACAGGGCCGCGACCAAGGCCAGGCCCAGCGCGCGGCCGCGCCAGGCGGGGGACGATCCGTTCCTTGATGGCATAGACCTCAAAGGGGCCGCAATTATATAAAATTGACCTGATGAGACGATCCGCGGCCCTCGCCGTCATCCTGTCCCTGGCGGCCTCCCCGCTGGGCGCGGCTCTCAACCCCGAGGAGCAGAACACCATCGCGGTCTTCAAGTCGGCCGCCCCCGCGGTCGTGTTCGTCACCAACATCGCGGTGCGGCAGGACTTCTACATGGACGAGTTCGCCATCCCCCAGGGCAGCGGCTCGGGCTTCGTCTGGGACGACGCCGGGCACATCGTCACGAACTACCACGTGGTGGCCGGCGGCGACGCCTTCCTGGTGACGCTCAAGGACCACACCGAGCTGCAGGCCGAGCTGGTGGGGGTGGAGAAGCGCAAGGACATCGCCGTCCTGCGCGTGAAGGCGGCCCCGGGCAAGATCTTCCCCCTGGCCCTGGGCGACTCCGGCCGCCTGCAGGTCGGCCAGAAGACGCTCGCCATCGGCAACCCTTTCGGCTTGGACAACACCCTGACCACGGGCATCGTCAGCGCGTTGGGCCGCCAGGTGCGCAGCGTCGCGGGCGTCCCCATCCGCGATATGATCCAGACCGACGCGGCCATCAACCCCGGCAACTCGGGCGGGCCGCTGCTGGACTCGGACGGCCGGCTCATCGGGATGAACATGATGATCTACTCTCCCAGCGGGGCCAGCGCCGGCATCGGCTTCGCCGTCCCGGTCGACATCATCAAGAGGGTCGTGCCCCAGATCATCAAGCACGGCCATGCGGCCCAGCCCGGCATCGGCATCTCGGTGCTGCGCGACGACCAGACGCTCCAGCTCCTGGGCCAGGCCGACGGCGTGGTCGTGCGCGACGTGGAGCCGGGGCTGCCCGCGGACCTGGCCGGAGTGCGCGGCCTGCGCGCCTCCCGGGGGCGGCTCGTGCTGGGCGACATCATCGTGGGCATGGACGGCCAGCCGGTCAAGGACTACGACGACCTTTACAACGCCTTCGACCGGCACAAGGTCGGAGACCTGGTCGAGTTCGCGCTCTTGCGCGGCGGCAAGAAGCGCGCGGTCCAGATCGAACTGGTCGACGTGTTCTAGCGTGCTCGGGACCCTCGAAGCCCCACTGCGCATCCTGCCCCGCTACTGCCTGCGGCTTTTCGCCCCGGTCTTCCTGCTGTGCCTGAGCGTGTTCACGGGCGTCCTGCTCATGAACAACTTCCTGCGGCTCTTCAACATGGCGCTGCTCAAGGGCATCTCCCTGTTCTGGATCCTGGGCTGCTTCTTCCGGCTCTTGCCGTATTTCCTGAGCCTGGCCCTGCCCATGGCCTTCCTGGTGGCCACGATGGTGACCTTGGGCCAGCTCAGCGAGCAGGGCGAGATCACGGCTCTGCGCGCCTCGGGGTTCTCGTTCTGGGACTTGACCTGGCCCTTCTTGGCCATGGCCGCGGCCTGCAGCGCAGCGCTCTTCCTGCTCAATCACAAGATCGCCCCGGAGGGTTTCCATTCCTTCCGCAAGCAGTACACGATCGCCGCCCAGCAGGTCTCGAAGGTCGAGCTGCAGCCGGGCTCGTTCCTGCGCCTGGGCCCCTGGAAGCTCTACGCGCGCAAGGCCGACCCCGACACCGGGCGCCTGGAGGGCGTCTACTTGGTGCGCGCCAACGCCAAGGACGCGGGCCTGCGCGTGAGCGCCCGTGAGGGTTTGCTCACCATAACGCCGGGCAAGTCGCTGGACCTGAGGCTCGAGCAGGGCGTCCTGCAGCTGCCCAACAAGGAGCCGGAGCGGTTCACCGCGGGCCGCTTCAGCCGCTACCGCCTGAGCGTGCCCGTGGCGGGGACCCCGGAGGGACGGGAATCGCTCGACATCCCGGAGATCACTTCCGCGCAGCTGCGCGAGGGCATCGCCGAGCCGGGCCGCGACGCGCAGTCCCGCAACGAATACCGGGTGGAACTGGCCATGCGCAGCGCCGTGGCCCTGGCTCCCTTCGTCTTCTTCTGGATCGCGGCGCCCCTGGGCCTGCGCTTCCAGCGCCACAGCCGCGGTCTGGGATTCGCGGCGAGCCTGCTGGTGCTCATGGCCTACTATGGCCTGGTGGCGGTGGGCGTGGGCATCGGGCGCCGCAACGACCGGTTCTCCCGGTCCGCTCCCTGGCTGGCCGACGTCGCGGCCCTGGCCTTGGGCGCGGTCTTGACCCGGAGGGTGGTGTCGCGATGAGCATCTTCTCCTGGTACATGGTGCGGCGCTTCAGCAAGCCTTTCCTGTTCGGGCTGGGGCTCTTCGCGGTGCTCATCTTCCTGGGCGACCTCTTCAATAAGATGCACCAGCTCATGAAGAGCCATGCGTCGCTCTGGATCATCCTGCAGTACCTTTGGCTCGACGTGCCCTATTGGGGGGTGCGCATCATCCCGATGGCGACGCTGCTGGCGACCTTGGTGGCCATCACGGGCTTCATCCAGAGCGGGGAGTGGCTGGCGGGGCAGGCTTGCGGCTTCGAGTCGCGGACCTTCTGGAAGCCTCTGGTGGGCTGCGCTCTGGCCGTCACGGTCCTGTGCTTCGCCGCGCAGGAGACGATCCTGCCCGCCTGCTATCACCGCGTCCGCCAGCTTTGGGAGGACCGGATCTACCCGGAATGGGATTGGGACGTGTTCCAGGGGGTGGCTTTCGTGGTGGGCCCGGAGCGCTTCGTCTCGGCCCAGACCCTGTTCGTCAAGGCCGGCCAGCTGGAGCGCCCGGTCCTGGAGGACGTGGGAACCGACGGCGTGGCGCGCCAGCTCGACGCTTTGAAGGCGTCTTGGGACGCCTCGCTCGGACGCTGGGTGTTTCTTGACGGCGTGGAGCGCATCTTCGACAAGGGGGTGATGCGGGAGACGCCCTTCAAGCGCAAGGTCTCGGAGCTGGACCTGCCGCCGCGCACCCTGGTCCCCAAGACTGTGGATCCGGACGAGATGTCGCTGCTGGAGCTTTTGAGCTACAGCCGGCGCATGCGCCGGCTGGGCGCGCCGGTGACCCAACTGCGGGTGGCGGCTCACGCCAAGGTGGCCTATCCCTTCACCAACGTGATATTCTGCGCCCTGGGCATCCCGATCGCCATGCGCTTGCGCCGCAGCCCCATGGTCGTGAACTTCTGCGTGGCCATGGCCATTTCCTTCCTGTTCCTGTGGTTCATAGAGCTGGGCAAGGCCCTGGGGGCGAGCGGTCGCCTGCCGCCCGTTGCCGCCGCCTGGACTCCGAACCTGGTGTTCGGGGGCTTGGCCGCGGGGTTCATCAAGCGCTGGGCTTGGCATTGAAATCCCCGGCGCGCAGCGCCGGGGAAGGGCACCCCTGACGGAACCGGCGGCGAGAAGCCTACTCCGCCTTGGCCGCGTCCTTGCCGCCGCCGAAGAGCATGCCCACCTGCACTCCGAGGGAGAGCTCGGCGGGGATCTTCTCGTTCTTCTGGGCGGATTTGGTCTGCACTCGCGACGGCGAGACCATGGCCGAGGCGTCCACCATGAAGTGCAGCAAGTGGATCCCGAAGCCTCCGGTCAGGGAGGTCTTGGAGCCGGACTGCGCCAAGTTGCGCGCCAGGCCGATCCGGAGGGGGACGTTGAAGTTCTGGCTGTTGCCCAGGTTGACCTCGGTGCCCACGCCCGCGTACTGGCTGGCCACTCCGCCCACCGAGGTCAGGTTCCTGGTGAGGTCGGCGTCTGCCGCCAGGTGCCAGAAGCTGAGGGGGCTCACGGCCACGCCCAGGCGCGCGTTGCCCTGCAGGGAGTAATTGGAGGGCGCTCCCGCGAGCTTGGCTTGGTCCGGGTTTGAGAACTGCGGGTTGTTGATGTTGCGCGCGGTGATGCCGATGCGCGGCTGGAAGGGCACGATCTCGAGCGTGCGGTGCACGTCCCAGAGAGCTCCCAGGTCCACGCCGGGCTGGACGCTGGTCTTGGCGCCGCTCATGAACTTGTTGAGGGCGTTGGACGCGCCGGGCGAGTTGGCGTTGAGGGAGTAGTCGTACCAGCCCGCCTTGCCCACCAGGATCTTGAGGTTGCCGCCCACGAACAGGCCCGGCACCCAGGGCAGCTCCCGGCCGTAGCCGGCCCCGATCTCCGTCACGGAGAGGCCTTTGATGATGAGTTCGGATTGGTTGTTGGCGAAGGTGGCGGCCGTGGTGTTGGTGTTGTCGATCTTGGGCACGGCCGCGGCATAGCCCAGGTCGTTGACGAACACGGCCAGCTTATCGATCTTGACGTGCGCGCCCAAAGCCGCGTCGGCGCGCAGGCCGTTGTTCGGGTCGTTGAGCTTGGCCAAGGCCGAGTCGATGTTGGGCTGGGCGCACAGAGGCCCGACCGGGGTCTTTTGGCAGTCGCTGATGATGTCGTGCGCGTCGTTGGCGCCCTCGATGACCTGCCCGGTGAGCGCGGCATGCACGTCCGCCGGCACCTGCACGCCCGAGGGGCTCTCGGCGCGGCCCAAGGAGGCCGGGTTCCAGTAGCCCCCGACTGGGCCCTCGGCGACGGCCACGCCGGCTCCGCCCATGCCCATGGCCCGCGCTCCCAGGACGTGCCACTCCGTGGCGTAACCGGCCTGGGCCAACAACGAAGTCAAAGCGACGACGAGGGAAGCTCGTTTCATGGGGAAAGTATAGAAGAAGTCCGTCGGGAGGCGCAACTTTGATAAGATGGCTGGGATGGAGATCGGCATCGTCGGCCTGCCCAACGTCGGCAAGTCCACCATCTTCAACGC
Source organism: Elusimicrobiota bacterium (assembly GCA_026388095.1). Classification (NCBI taxonomy): domain Bacteria; kingdom Pseudomonadati; phylum Elusimicrobiota; species Elusimicrobiota bacterium. The sequence continues at coordinate 55,075 of JAPLKL010000067.1, forward strand.
CCTGACCTCCGGCCACGCGGCCGCCTCCAACTACCCCTTCACCACTCTTTCGCCCAACGTGGGCGTAGTCGCCGTGCCCGACGCGCGCCTGGAGCGCCTGCACGCCCTCTTCCCCGCCAAGAAGAAGTTCCCGGCCACGGTGCGCTTCGTGGACATCGCGGGACTGGTGAAAGGCGCTGCGGCCGGCGAAGGCCTGGGCAACAAGTTCCTCTCGCACATCCGCGAGGTCGACGCGGTGCTGATGCTGGTGCGGCTCTTCCACGACCCGGACGTGGTCCACACCATGGGCGGAGTGGACCCGCGGCGAGACGTGGAGGTGGTGGAGGCCGAGCTCATCCTGGCCGACCTGGCCGCGGTGGAGAAGGCCATGGAGAAGCTCGTCACCAAGGCCCGCACCGGGGTAGGTGAGGCGCGCGCCGCCCTCGCCGTGCTGGAGAAGGTCAAGCCCGGCCTGCAGGCGGGCAAGACCGTGCGCCAGTTGGGACTGCCCCCGGAGGCGGTCAAGGACTTCTTCTTCCTCACGGCCAAACCCATGCTTTTCGTGGGCAACACGGATGAGAAGACGGACCCGGCCTTGGCGGAGCAGTTGGAGGCGCTGGCCCGGTCGCGGGGCGCTGGCTGCATCGCCTTGACCGGCAAGCTCGAGGCCGAGCTCGCGGAGCTGCCGCCCGAGGAGCGCGGGGCATTCCTGAAGGACATGGGGCTGCAAGCCCCCGGCCTGGAGCGCGTCATCGTGGCGGCGTACAAGCTGCTGGGCCAGATCAGCTTCTTCACCATCGGCGAGGCCGAGATTCGCGCCTGGAACCTCGCCTCGGGCTGGAAGGCCCCGCAGGCCGCGGGGCGCATCCATACGGATTTCGAGAAAGGCTTCATCAAGGCCGATGTCTATCCCTTCGCGGAGCTCGACCGGCACGGCTCCGAGGCGGCCCTGCGCGAGAAGGGCCTCATCCGCTCCGAGGGCAAGGACTATGTCGTCAAGGACGGCGATGTCTGCTTCTTCAAATTCTCCCCGCCCGGCCATTAGCCCGCGCTGCTCCCATTTCGGGACCTGCGGCGGCTGCGCCAGCCAGCACCTGCCCTACGAGGAGCAGCTCCGGCTCAAGACCGAGAAGGTCCGTGCGGCCCTGGCCTCTATAAAGGATATCCCCGAGCCCAGGACCCACGCCTCGCCGGACATCTGGTTCTACCGCAACAAGATGGAGTTCAGTTTCGGGGACGTCTATCCCCCGCAGACGGGCGGGCCCACGGTTAAGCTGGGCATGAAGCCCAAGGGCCGCTGGTACGAGATCCTGGACCTGCGGGAATGCTTCCTGCTTTCCGCGGAGACGGCGCCGCTGCTGGCGCGCGTGCGCGCCTGGGCGGAGTCGCAGCGGCTCGCCCCGTACAACGGCCACAAGAAGACGGGCTTCCTGCGCCACCTGGTGCTGCGCGAGGGCAAGAACACGGGCGAGCGCATGGTCAACCTGGTGACGGCTCCGGGGGATTTCCCGGCCGATTCCTTCCTGGCGGCCGTCGCAGAGGCCTACCCCGCCGCCACGATCCTGCGCGGGATCAACGACAAGGTCTCGGATGTGGCGGTCAGCGACCGGCTGGAGGTGCTCTCCGGTCCGGGGCATATCACCGAGGTCCTGCGCTTCGACGACAGGGAGCTCGAGTTCCGCATCTCGCCGCATTCCTTCTTCCAGACCAATACGGGGGCCGCCAACCTCCTTTACGGCCTGGTGCGCGACTGGGTCAAGGAAGAGAAGGCCGGCACGGTGCTGGACCTCTACTCCGGCGGAGGCGGGATCACGCTTTCCGTTGCGGACTGCTGCCGCAAGGTCGTGGGCGTGGAATCCAATGCGGCCGCGGTCGAAGACGCCAAGGCCAACGCGCGGTTCAACCGGCTGCACAACGCCGAATTCTACTCCGGCTCCACGGAATTCCTCCTGCCCGCGCTGCTGGCTTTGGAGCCGCAGGTGCTCATCTGCGACCCGCCCCGGGCCGGGATGCACCCGACGGCGCGCGCGGCGCTGGCCGCCCAGGGGCCCGGCACGGTCATCTGCGTCTCCTGCAACCCGGCGTCCTTGGCGCGGGACCTGGAGGCGCTGTGCGCCGCGTACCGTCTGGAGCGCCTGGAGGTCTTCGACCTGTTTCCGCACACGGAGCATGTGGAGACCGTGGCCCTCCTGCGGCGAAATTAGTTATAATCTGGACCTTCGCTCCTGATACTGCGCTCGTAACACAATGGATAGTGTCCAAGCCTGCGAAGCTTGGTATATAGGTTCGATTCCTATCGAGCGCACCATTTTCCGACGAGGAACCGGCGTCTGGCCGGTCCCGCTGGCCCCCGCCTCACCCCAGGGCCGCTGCCACGCGCCGGCGCAGGTCCGCCATCGCGAAAGGCTTCTGCACCACCTCGTGGGCTCCGCTCATCATGGCGATGCCCTGCTCCCGGATGGTGTCCCGGCCGGTCATGATGATGATGTGGGGGGATTCGGGTCCCAGCTTGCTGGTGACCTCGCTGGCGACATGGTAGCCGTCGATGTGGGGCATCATCACGTCGAGGAGGATGAGGTCGGGCTTCTCGGCCAGAGCCACCCGCAGGGCTTCCTTGCCGTCGACGGCGGTGAGGGTTTCGTAGCCTTGAGCGGTGAACTCCGTCCTGAGGAGCTCCAGCAGGTCCAGATCGTCCTCCGCCACTAAGATGCGCTTTCTATCCGCCATGATTTGTCTCCCGGGATTCCGTGGACAGATTCTAACAGATTCTGACCTGCCGCCTCTTGTCCGCCCGGATTTGGTATTCTTCCCGCGAAGGACCAAGGCACTCTGTGAAGCCTCCCGCGCTCCGCGTCCCCAAGGACTGGTGGCGCAAGCTCTTCACCCCCGAGTTCTTCGACCCGGCCGATAAGCTGCACCTGGCCCTGGCTCCCATGCAGGCCGCTTTCCTCATGAAGGCCCTGCGCCTCAAACGCGGGGCCGCGCTCTTGGACCTCTGCTGCGGCCCGGGGCGGCACTCCCTGCTGCTCGCCCGCAAAGGGCTGCGCGTGACCGGCCTGGACCTTTCCAAGCCCTACCTGCGCAGGGCGCGCGAGCGCGCCCGGCGCCTGAAGCTGCCCGTGCGCTTCGTGCTCGCGGACATGCGCGCGCTCCCCTTCCGCGCCGAGTTCGACGCGGTCATCAACCTCTTCACCAGCTTCGGCTACTTCCACCGGCAGAGCGAGAACCTGGCCGTGCTGCGGGGCGTGCGCCGGGCCCTCAAGCCGGGCGGCCTGCTGTTCATGGAGATGATGCACCGAGGCTGGGTCACGCGCAATTTCACGGCGCGGGATTGGACGACCTTGGACGGCGGCTATCTCCTGGAGGAGCGCAAGCTGCTGGCCGGGGGGCGGCGCATCGCGACCCGCTGGGTGCGCGTCTATCCCGACGGCAGACGCTTGGAGCGGCGGCTCGCCTTGCACAACTACGACCAGGCTTCTCTGTCGGCCTTGCTCCGGCGCGCGGGCCTGGAGCCCGTACGCTTCTGGGGCGGTTTCGCCGGGGAGCCCCTGCGCCAGGGCTCCAAGCGGCTCATGGTCCTGGCGCGCGCTGGAGGGAGAAGAACATGAACAGATCCTGGCTGGGCTTGACCGTGGCGCTCCTGCTCACGACGGGGCCGGCCCGCGCCGTGACCGCCTACGGCGTCCCGGCGCTGGCCCGCGAGGACTTCAACCGCCTGGCCGCGGCCCAGGGGGTGCCGCTCTACTGGCAGCCCGGCGAGGATGCCGGGCCCCTGCCCGCGCCGCAGTCGCTGCTGCCCGTGGGCGAGGCGGACCTCTCCGTCTACGTCGCGGGCGGCGCCTTGAGCAACGCCTTCCATGCCGCCTATCTGAGCCTGGTCCAGGCCCGGCGCATGGAAGCGGTGCGCCGCGAGCTCGACCAGGGCCTGCCCGTGGTCATCTACAACGACTTCCGGCAGTCTCCCGCGGCCGAGCGGTCATTGGCCGCGCACCTGGCCGCCGCGGCCAAGCTCATCGACGAGCTCTACGCCGAGCAGAAGGGCGCGCTCAAGCTGCGCGCGCTGGTCCCCGAGGGAGACGCCGCCAGCCGGGCCCTCTTCGAGCGCAACCAGGGCCCTTGGTGCGAGGCGCCGCAGACCGAGAACGACCCCTTCTGCAGCGCGCTGCCCACCTTCCCCAAGAAGCTCTCGGACGCCTATCCGCCCGGCTGGGAGCAGGACGCGGCGCTGTGCGAGTCCTTGGGCAAGCGGCCGGAGGGCAAGTCCCTGCTCGACCCCTTCACCGTGGTCCGCGAGAAGGAGGGGCGGCCCGAGGCGCGGCCCTTGGTCTCCGTCTACGGCGGTCCCATGCGCCGCGTGGCCGCGGAGCTGCGTCTGGCCGCGGCCGGGCTCGGCGGCGACGAGGCCGCGCTCAAGCGCTACCTCCTGGCCGCGGCCGGGGGCTTCGAGAGCGGCGACTGGGCCGCGGCCGACGAGGCCTGGGCGGACATGAACGGCCGCAACAGCAAGTGGTACCTGCGCGTGGGACCCGACGAGACGAGCTTCGAGGCCTGCCAGGAGAAGGCGGGCTTCCATCTGGCCTGGGCCCGCGTCGACTCGGCGGCGCTGTCCTGGCAGGACAAGCTGACGCCCCTGCGCCAGGAGCTGGAGGATTCCCTGGCCGAGCTCATCGGCCCGGCCTACCGGGCGCGCCGAGCGTCCTTCGCGCTGCCGGACTTCATCGCCGTGGTCTTGAACGCCGGCGACTCCCGGCCCGGCCTGGGCGCCATCGCGGGCCAGTCCCTGCCCAACTGGGGCAAGGTGGCCGAGCAGGGCCGGCGGCGCACCATGGTCATGACCAACATCACCGCGAACCCGGAATCCCGCCGCCTGAGCCGCGAGAAGGCCCGGGAGCTGCTGGCCCCGGAGGCGCTCAAGTATTATCCGGACGACGACGAGCCGGGCGTCCTGGGCACCATCCTGCACGAGGCCGCGCACAACCTGGGGCCGCACACGAACACCAAGGTCGGCGGCAAGCTGCCCTCCGAAATCTTCGGCGGCCGCCTGGACGGCGTCTTGGAGGAGCTCAAGGCCCAGACCGCGGCCTTGTGGTACGTGGACCTGCTGCGGCGCAAGGGCCTCGTCAGCGGCGAGCGCGCGCGTCAGATCTACGCGCACGAGCTGGTCTGGGCTTTCGGCCACATCGCCGAGGGCATGTTCAGCGACGGGGACAACCCCAAGCCCTACAGCCAGCTCGCCGCCGTCGAGATCGGGAGCTTCCTCAAGGACGGCGCCCTGGCCTTCGGCCGGGTGGGGGAGCGCGAGCTCTTCAGCGTGGACTTCGACCGCCTGCCCGCCTCGGTGGAGGCTCTGATGCGCCGCGTGGGCCGGATCAAGGCCGCCGGCGACGCGGCCGCGGGCCGGGCGCTCGTCGACGGCTTCGTCACGGGCGAGGACGCGCGCCTGGTGCGCATGGACGAGGTCCGGCGCCGGCTCAACCGCCTGCCTCGGCCGAGCTTCTCCTACACGGTGCGTTACTGAGCCGTGGCGGATCCGCAGGGGCGGCTGGAGACGGCGCGGGCCGCTCTGGCGCGGGTCCCCGCGCTCCTTTGGCTGGCGGCGGCCGTCGTCATCTTCTTCTGCCGCGCGGATGCCTCCCCGCTGGGCTTGTCCGCTCACGGCGATCCCCGTGACTGCGCCGTCGGGGAGGCCTTGGTCCATGGGTTGCGCGATCTGGCCGATGCCGACCCCGCCGCGATCTCCTGGAGCATGCCCCTGCAGGGGGTCCTCTGCGATCTGTCGTTCAATCATGCTCCGCCGGCGGTGGGCCGCCTCCTGCCCGCGCTCTTTTGGCTGGCCTCTTTGGGACTCGTCTTCTCCCTGGGGCAGGGCTTGCATTCCGGCCTCTGCGGCGGCTTGGCCGCGCTCGTAGCCGCCCCCCTTCTGGAGCGCCGGTTCAACTATGAGGCGGTCTACACCGTCCTGATGCTGACGACGGCGAATCTCCTGGTCCAGCGCGCCCGGTCGTCCCGCCTCAGGGGCAGCCTCCTGCTGGCCGGGGCGTTGGGCTTGAGCCTCCTGGAGCGCTCGGTGCTATTCCTTTTCGGGCCGCTCCTGGCCCTGGGCGAGGGCCTGCGCGGGACCGCGCCGGGACGCCGAGCCGCCGTCATCCTGGCGCTCGTCCCATTCCTGTTCCTCCTGCCGTGGGTGGGGATGAATTGGCGCTGCCACCGCGAGCTCGTCCTCTTCGAGAGGGGGCGGGCGGACAACAACATCGCGGCCGGGGCTCTCGGGCTGCGCTCGACCGTGGAAGGCGGCGTGGTCCTGATGACGGGGGCCGGCCGCGGCGGCGTGCTGACCTGGGCCGTCGGCGAGATCGCTTCCCATCCGGGACGCTACCTGGCCGCCGTGGCGATGCGGCTCTGGCTGCTGTTCCGCCTGCATCCCCTGCTCTTCGGGCTCTCCATCCTGGCGGCTTGGCGGCTGCGCGGCGCCGGCGCCGCGCGGCAGTTGGCCCTTCTGGCCGGCTACACCATCGGGGTGCATTGTCTCATGGCGGTCAAGCCCTCGTATCTCATCCCGCTATGGCCCATCCTGGCCGCGTTGGCCGCCAGCCTGCCGGCTGATGTCATCATGGGCGGGCGCGGCCGGGCGGGCGCCGCCGCGTTCTCCAGAGCCTCGACTTTGGCGGCTTTCTGGGCGGTCTTCGCGGCCGGAGCCTTCACGCTGTACCGTCTGAGCCTGTACCCCCGGCCGGCCGCGACCACTGACACCGCGCTCGCGGCCCACCCCGCCGATGCCGGCCTCTGGGCGCAGCGCGCGCGCCTGCGCCTGAAGGAGGGGCGGCCCGCCGAAGCCATCGCGGACCTGCGCCAAGCCCTGCTCCTGCGGTCCGACCCTGAGGTGCAGCTCGACTTGGCTTGGGCCCTTCTGGCCCGGGGCGGCCCGGGCGCCGACCACCTCCAGCGCCTCGGCCCGCCGCCGGACGGTCTTTGGCGGCGCAAGGAAGCCCAGCTGCGCATGCTGGCCTTTCTGCAGCGCGGCCGCGACCGGGAGGCTGCCGCGGCCCTGTCCGAGGCCGAGAGCCTCTGGGCGCAGCCGTATGCGCTGCCATTGGGCGGCGCGCCTGGCGACCAGCGGACGCAGGATTGGCTCATGCGCCATGATGACAGCCTGCGCGAACAGGTCTGCTCGCTCATCGCCGGGTGGCCCGGCCCGCGGCGCTTCTCGTTGGCGGCGGGATGGGAAAGGATCGCCCGGCGTCCCGCGCGGGACTACCGGGCCGAACCCTTGTGCGGCCGGGACCGGTCCGCCGGCTGGTGGCGGGAGTCGTCTGAATACGGCCGCAGCGACGTCCACGCGCAGGAGCTGCGCGCGCTGGCGCGCGAGCAGCGCCTGCGCCCGTCGGCGGGGGAGCTCCTGGAGCCGGCTTTGGCCTGCCAGCGGTCGGGGGACCAGAGCGGGGCCCTCAGGCGCCTGGAGGGTCTGGCGCGCGAGCATCCTCGAGAGGCGGCGGTGCTCAACGCCCGGGGCATCGTGAGAGCGCTGCGCGGCGAGATCCCGGCGGCGGTGCGGGACCTGCGCGCGGCCATCAGGCTGGACCGGTTCCTTTTGGACGCTTACCTGTCCTTGGGCGCGGTCTACGCCGGCGCCGGCCAGGCGGCCGAGGCGCGGCGAGTCTACGACGAGGCGTTGCGGCTCGACCCTAGGCTGGTCGATCCGCGGCTGCGCGGGATGATCCTCGCGCAGGGCCGGAGCCCGCGGCAGGAGAGCCCAGGCGGGCCGGATAAGGTAAAATATCACGAGTGGAAACGTGCCCGGCCATAGACCTTAACTCCCTCAACCCCCAGCAGAAGGAGGGCGTGCTCCATCCCGGCGGGCCCCTGCTGGTCCTGGCCGGGGCGGGCACGGGCAAGACCCGGGTCATCACCTACCGCATCGCGCACCTCATCAGCCGCGGCGTGGCGCCGGACCGGATCCTGGCCGTCACCTTCACCAACAAGGCCGCCGGCGAGATGCGCCGCCGCATCGAGGAGCTCGCCCCGGGCAAGGGCGCCTTGGTCTGGGCCCACACCTTCCACGCCTTCGCCGCGCGCCTGGTGCGCCGCCACCATGACGTCCTCAAGCTCAACCGCCACTTCACCATCTACGACCAGTCCGACCAGAAGCGCCTGGTGGCCGAGGCCATGAAAGCCGTGGGCCTGGAGGACCAGGACAAGAAGGCCTCCATGTACGTGAGCGTCATCTCGCGCGCCAAGGACGACCTGCTCGACGCCCAGTCCTACTCCATCCACGCCATGACCACCGGCGATCCGGCGCGCAAGACCGCCGCCGAGATCTACCTGGCCTACCAGCGCAAGCTCGACGCCTCCGGGTCCCTGGACTTCGGCGACCTCCTGCTCAAGGCCTGCGACCTCATGCGCAACCATCCCGAGGTGCGCTCCCACTACCAGAAGTTCTTCGAGCACATGCTCGTCGACGAGTACCAGGACACCAACCACGCCCAGTACATCCTCACCAAGACCCTCGCGGCCCAGCATCGCAACCTCTGCGTGGTGGGAGACGACGACCAGGGCATCTACTCCTGGCGCGGCGCCAACGTGCGCAACATCCTGGAGTTCGAGAACGACTTCCCGGAGACCAAGGTCGTCACTTTGGAGCAGAACTACCGCTCCAGCTCGCGCATCCTGGAGGCCGCGGGCAGGGTCATCCGCCACAATAAGACCCGCAAGCTCAAGACCCTCTGGACCACCAAGCCCGCGGGCGAGTCCGTGGTGGTGCAGGAGCTGCCCAGCGAGATGGAGGAGGCGGGCTGGGTGGTGCGCCGCATCCGCGGGCTCCTCGACCAGGGCCGGTCCTTGCGCGAGACCGCCATCTTCTACCGCACCAACGCCCAGAGCCGCTCCTTCGAGGAGGCCCTGCGCCGCGCGGGCCTGCCCTACGTCATCGTGGGCGCCATGCGCTTCTACGAGCGCAAGGAGATCAAGGACGCTCTGGCCTACGCCCGCCTCATCCTCAACCCGGCCGATTCCACGAGCCTGCAGCGCGTCATCAACGTGCCCGCCCGGGGCATCGGCAAGACCAGCCTGGACCGCATCGCCAGCTTCGCCGAGGCGCAGGGCATCAACCTCTGGGAAGCCTTCACGCGACAGGCCCAGATCCCGCAGCTGACCGCCTCCTGCCGCCGCGCCGCCGCCGAGCTCGTCCATGCGGTCGAGAAGCTGCGCGCCGACGCGGCGGGCGTGACCGCCTCGCGGGCCATCGCCCTGATCCTGGAGCAGACCGGCTACTGGGCCTGGCTCGAGGGCCAAGTGGCCACGGACCCGGAGGCGGCCGGCCGCCTGGCGAACCTGCAGGAGCTCATCAACTCCTCCAAGGAATACGAGGAGAAGGCCCCGGCCGACGCGGCCCTGGACCTCTCCCATTATCTGGAATCCGTGTCCTTGCAGACCGACCTCGACGCCTACGACCCCAACAATCCGGCCGTCACCTTGATGACCGTGCACCTGGCCAAGGGCCTGGAGTACCCCGCCGTGTTCCTGACGGGCATGGAGGAGGGGCTCTTCCCCATCGGCTCGGGCAACGCGGTGCCGGAGGAGCTCGAGGAAGAGCGCCGGCTCTGCTACGTGGGCATCACGCGGGCCCGCGAGCTGCTGCACATCAGCTACGCCTCCACGCGCCGCATCTTCGGCCAGGTCTACGCCAACCTGCCTTCGCGCTTCATCGTGGAGGCGCAGCTCCTCTTCCAGGGGACCCCCGCTTCTCCCGCCGTCTCCGCCGCGGCCCCGGTCCCGGCGACTCCCCTCTCCCGCCGGCTCTCCGCCTGCGGGGCCAGGGTCGGGATGCGCGTGACCCATCCGGAATTCGGCGGCGGCAAGGTCTTGGACGCCGCCGGCTCGGGAGACAATCTGAAGGTGGCCGTGCTGTTCGACAACGGGCACTCGGCCAAGTTCCTGGCGCGCTACGCGCCCCTGGAGAAGGAGTAGATGTCCATCACGGCCGAGGAGGTCCGCCGCATCGCGGCGCTGGCGCGCCTGCGGCTCTCCGATGAGGAGGCCGCGCTCTACGAAGGGCAGTTCGGCCGCATCCTCGAGCTGGTGGCGGAGATCTCGGCGCTCGACACCTCGCAGACCGCCGCCACCACGAGCGTGTTGGGGCTCTCCAACGTCATGCGCGACGACGTGCCCAAGCCCTTCTGCGAGCCGGAGCGCCTCCTGGCCCTGGCCCCGGAGAGCGAGGGCGGCTACTACAAGGTCAAGAAGGTGCTCGCATGAGGGCTTGCCTCCTGGCGGGCCTGCTGGCCGCGCTGCCGGGACGCGCCGCGGCCAAGGGCCCGCCTCAGCCGGGCCGCGAGGCTCAGAAGACGCTGGCGGCCGCCATCGCGCTCTATGATAAGTGCGAGTTCGGGGCGGCCCTGGTGCGCTTCAACAAGGCGCTGGCGCTCTTCGACGGCTGGAAGACGGCCTTGGGCCACCGCGCCCTGTGCCGCTGGAACATGGGCGACCGGCGGGGCGCGGACCAGGACGCCCTCATCGCGAACCAGCTCAGGCCCAACAACGCGGCGTCCTTCACCTCCCGCGGTCTGGCGCGCTTCGTGCTCAAGGACTACCCGGCCGCGGAGGCTGATTTCGCTCAGGCCCTAGGACTCGACCCTGACACAGCCGAGGCGCATTTCGGCCTGGGCAGCGTGGCCAGCGCCAAGGGGGACCTGGGCCGGGCGCTGCAGAGCCTGGGCCAGGCCGTGCGCGCCAACAACGACTTCGCGACGGCCTTCTTGGTGCGGGGCACGGTGCAGGAGCGGCGCAAGGACTACCCGGCCGCGATCCGGGACTTCGACCGCGTGCTGGAGATCAACCCGCGCTTCGTCTGGGCGCACTTCTACCGGGGCAAGTGCCGCCGCGAGGTCAAGGCCTACCGCGAGGCCCTGGCCGACTTCAACGAGTTCATCTCGGAGCACCCGGACTTCGCGGAGGCGGTCTACCTGCGCTCCAACGTCCGCTTCCTGGCGGGCGATTACTCGGGTGCCGAGTCCGACCTCGACATCGTCATCTCGCTCGATCCCAAGCGGGGCTTGGCCTACTCCAATCGCGGCCAGGCGCGCGCCCAACTCGGCGACCGGGCCGGGGCCCTGGCCGACCTCAAGAGGGCTTTGGAACTGCTTCCGGACAAGCGCGCCAAGATCCAGGCCGCCATAGACAGCATCGAAGGCGCGCGGTCCCAGGCCGCTGATGCGGCGGTCCTGGAGGGCGGGCGCAGCGACGCCGCCGCGCCGTCGCCCGCGTCGGAGACTTCGGAGCCCGCTTTCGTGTCCAGCGAGGAAGGCCCGGCGCGCAAGCGTCCGGCGCGCAAAGCCGCGGCGGTGGACGATGTGGATGCCGCACCTGGCCAGTCGGCACCTGCTTCTGAGAAGCGGGTGCCTGCGTCGGCGCAGGCAAAGCCTGCGCCGCGCAGGGGTCTCGACCGCCTCGACGAGGCCGCGGCAGGGCCGGCCGCCGCGGCGGACCTGGACGTGCTGGGGGCCGGCCCGGACGAGGCCAGGCCGGAGCCCGCCGTGACGAAGAAGCCCAAGGCCAAGCCCGCCAAAGCCAAGCGCAAGGCCGCGCTGGACGAGGACTCCCCGGAGCCGGGCCGCAAGGGCGCCGCGCCGGAGGGGGACCCGCAGAAGAGCCCGGGGGAGCGCAACGCCGGCCAGGAAGAGTCCCTGCTCATCGAATGAGTCCCGCTCCAGCCGCAGCCCTCGCGCGCGACGTGGCTTCCGGCCAGGCCTCGGCTGAGGAGGTCCTCCGGGAGCACTTGGCGCGCATCCGCGCCTGGGAGCCCAAGCTGGGCGCCTATATCCGGGTCCTGGAGCCGGAGGCCCTGGCCCAAGCCCGGGCCGTCGACGCCAAGCGCGCCCGCGGGGAGAAGCTGGGCCGCCTGGCGGGCGTGCCCGTGGCGGTCAAGGACAACATGCTCGTGCGCGGCGCGGAGACCACGGCCGGCTCGCGCATCCTGCAGGGCCACGCCGCGGCCTACGACGCGACCGTGGTGCGGCGGCTGCGCGACGAGGACGCGGTGCTCATCGGGCAGACCAACATGGACGAGTTCGCCATGGGCTCCTCCACCGAGAACTCGGCTTTCCAGGTCACGCGCAATCCCTGGGACGCCGACCGGGTGCCCGGCGGCTCCTCCGGCGGGTCGGCGGCCGCCGTCTGCGCCGGACTCTGCAGCCTGGCCCTGGGTTCGGACACGGGAGGCTCGATCCGCCAGCCCGCCTCCTTCTGCGGCGTGGTGGGGCTCAAGCCCACCTACGGCCGGGTCTCCCGCCACGGCCTCATCGCCTTCGCCTCTTCCTTGGACCAGATCGGTCCGCTGGCCCGCAGCGTCGGGGACGCGGCCTTGGCCCTCTCGGTCATCGCGGGGCCCGACCCCCTGGACTCGACCTGCGCCACCATGCCGGTCCCCGACGATCTCCAGTCTCTGGGAGCCGGCGTGAAGGGCTTGCGCGTGGGGCTGCCCAAGGAATACTTCGTGGCGGGCTTGGACCCCGAAGTGGAAGCGGCCGTGCGCGCGGCCGTGGCCACCCTGGGCAAACTCGGCGCCGAGGTGCGCGAGGTCTCCCTTCCCCATACCCGCTACGCGGTGAGCGCCTATTACATCCTGGCCCCGGCGGAGGCCAGCTCGAACCTGGCCCGCTTCGACGGCGTGCGCTACGGCCGCCGCAGCGCTCGGGCGAAGAACCTCGAAGAGCTCTACGAGCTCTCGCGCGCCGAGGGCTTCGGGCCCGAGGTCAAGCGCCGCATCATGCTGGGGACCTACGCCTTGAGCGCCGGCTACTACGACGCCTACTACGGCAAGGCCCAGCGCGTCCGCACGCTCATCAAGGGGGATTTCTCCGCGGCCTTCCAGCAGGTCGACGTCATCGCCGCGCCCGTCGCGCCCACCGCCGCCTTCCGCCTGGGCGAAAAGACCTCGGACCCGGTGGCCATGTACCTCGGCGACGCGTTCACCATCCCTTCCAGCATGGCGGGCAACGCCAGCCTCTCGCTGCCCTGCGGCCGGACCAAGGCGGGCCTGCCCATCGGGCTCCAGCTCATCGCGGACTCCTTCTGCGAGGGGACCTTGCTGCGCGCGGCCGCGGCCTATGAGCGGGCCGACCCATGGCTGGAGCTGCCGGAGCCGGCCCGTGCTTAAGGAGATATCGGCGGGCGGCTTGGTGGTGCGCGAGGGCAAGGTGCTTCTGGTCAAGGTGGAGAACCTGGAAGGCGAGGTCCGCTGGACCTTTCCCAAGGGGCATCTGGAAGCGGGCGAGGGTCCCCGCCAGGCGGCCCTGCGCGAGGTGGAGGAAGAGACCGGCTGGGCCTGCCGCATCCAAGCGCCGCTGACCACGGCGCGCTACCGATTCCTGCGGCACGGCCGGGAGGTCTCCAAGCAGGTCAGGTGGTATCTCATGGCGCCCCTGGAGAAGGTCGGCAGCCGGGACGGCGACGAGATCATGGCCGTGCGCTGGGCCGCTTTCGCCGCGGCCCGCAAGCTCATCAGCTATCGCAGCGACATCGAGCTCTTCGAGGCGTTCCATAAGCGGGGGGCGGCGTGAGCGCGGACTTCGAGATGGTGGTGGGCCTCGAGGTGCACGTCCAGCTCGCCACCCGCACCAAGCTCTTCTGCGCCTGCGCGACCGACGGGTTCGGCGCTCCCCCGAACTCGCGGGTCTGCCCGCTCTGCACGGGCCAGCCGGGCGTGCTGCCGGTCCTCAACCGCGCCGCGGTGGAGCTGGCGTTCCAGGCGGCCCTGGCGCTCAACTGCCGGATCGCACCGGCCTCGGTGTTCGCGCGCAAGAACTACTTCTACCCGGACCTGCCCAAGGCCTACCAGATCTCCCAATACGAGAAGCCATTCTCCACGGACGGCTGGCTCGACCTGCCGGCGCCCCAGGGTGCCGGCAGGCGCATCCGCATCCATCGCATCCACCTGGAGGAGGACGCGGGCAAGCTCCTGCATGCCGTCGGCTCGCGGGAGCTCGACCATTCCTTGGTGGACTTCAACCGCGGCGGCGTGCCCTTGATCGAGGTCGTCAGCGAAGCCGACCTCCGCTCCCCCGATGAAGCCGCCGCCTACCTCAAGGCCTTGAAGGAGATCATCCAGTACGTCGGGGTGAGCCGCTGCGACATGGAGAAAGGCGAGCTGCGCTGCGACGCCAACGTGTCCGTGCGGCCCGCCGGCCAGGCCGAGTTCGGCACGCGCACGGAGATCAAGAACCTCAACTCCGTGCGCGCGGTCAAGGACGCCCTGGAATACGAGCACCTCCGGCAGACCGGGCTCCTGGCCGCGGGCGGCCGGGTCAGCCAGGAGACTTTGCTCTGGGACCCGCAGGCCGGCGTGACGCGGCCCATGCGCTCCAAGGAAGGCGCCGAGGACTACCGCTACTTCCCGGATCCCGACCTGCCGCCCTTGGTGGCCGACGCCCGTTGGCTCGGAGAGCTCAAGGCCCGCCTGCCGGAGCTGCCCGAGGCCCGGCGGGAGCGCTTCGCCTCCCAATACGGCCTGAGCGCCGACGACGCGGAGCTCCTCGCTTCCACGCGCGCCCTGGCCGACTACTTCGACGCCGCGGCCAAGGGCCTCAAGCCCGCCGCGGCCAAGACCGCCGCCAACCTCATCGCCACCGAGTTCCTGGCCCGGCTCAACGCCGAGGGCCTGGCCCCGGAGGCGGCGCGCCTGCCGGCCGCGGAGCTGGGCGCCCTGGCGGCGCTGGTGGAGGACGGCACGCTGTCTAGCAAGGGCGCCAAGGCCGCCTTCGCCGCGCTGTGGGAGGGCGGCGGCTCGGCCGCGGAGGTCGTGGCCAAGCTCGGCTTGGCCCAGGTCTCCGACGAGGCGGCGGTGGCCGCCTGGGTCCAGTCGGCTCTGGCCGCCAACGCCAAGGCCGCGGCGGACCTCAGGGCCGGCAATGCCCGCGCCGCGGGCGCGCTGGTGGGCGCGGTCATGAAGCTCTCCAAGGGGAAAGCCAACCCCGTCATCGTCAACCGCCTGATCCAGGAGTCGCTCAAGCCATGAAGACCCTCCTCGCCCTCTCGGTGCTGCTCTGCGGCGCTCCGGCGCGCGCCTACGACGCCATCCACTTCCTGGAGCCCATCAAGTCCCCGGAGATGCTCAGGCCCGTGGCCGCGGCCGTCCACGACTCGCGGCTCTACGTGCTCGACGAGAAGAGATCGGCCCTCTTGGTCTGCGAGCTCGGCGGGCGGCTCCGCAAAGCCGTGGGCCGCAAGGGGACGGACAAGTCGAGCTTCGACTCGCCCCGCGGCGTGGCGGTGGGCCCGGACGGCCGGGTCTACGTGGCCGACACCGGCAATTCGCGCATCAGGGTCTTGGACGGCGACGGGGAACCCCTCTGGTCGTTCGGGACCCGCGGCTCGGAGCGCGGCATGCTCCGGTCGCCGCAGTCCGTGGCCGTGGGCGGCGACGGCCGGGTCTACGTGGCGGACACGGGCAACGACCGCGTGCAGGTCTTCACCGCCGAGGGCATCCTCCTCTACGTCTTCGGCTCCAAGGGCAAGGAGGGGGGGCGCTTCAAGGAGCCCACCAAGGTGGTGGTCGACCCCGCGGACAACATCTACGTGCTCGACAGCGGCAACGAGCGCATCCAGAAGTTCGACCCCTCGGCGCGCTTCGCGCGCGAGTTCGGCGCGCAGGGCAACGATTTCGCGGTGGACGCCTACGGCTTCTTCTACGAGCTCGACGCCGGCAACGGCAAGGTCATCGAGCGCGGCCCGGACGACGCGGTCTTGGGCAGGTTCGGCAGCATCGGCTCGGGCGTGGGCCAGTTCAAGAAGCCGGAGGGCATCGCGGTGGCCCCGGACGGGATGGTGCTCGTGCTGGACGCGGGCAACTCGCGCATCCAGCGCGCGGAGGTCAGCAACAAGCTCAAGACCGAGCTCCTGGCCCCCAACCTGCAGACCAAGCTCACGGTCTCGGGGCCGAGCCGCTCCTGGCAGCAGGCCGCCTCGGCCCTGGCCCCGTTCGGCGACGAGCTCTACGCCTACCTGCCTCTGGCCGGGCAGTTCGCGGTGTTCGACGGGGAAGGCCGGGTCAAGGCCCGCTTCGGCGCCAAGGGCGGCCAGGCGCCGGGAGGGGTCTCCGGCACTCAGGGCTTCGCGGTCTCCAAGAAGCTGGGGGTCTACGTGTCGGACACGCCGGCCAACCGCATCCAGCGCTTCGCGATCGACGGGACCTTCCAGGACACCATCGCGGCGAGCTCCGGGCTTTTCGACAGCAAGAAGAAGGAAGGCCGGGTCAAGGACCCGCGCGGGGTGGCCATCAACGACGCGGGCACGGTCTATGTGGCCGACGCGGGCAACCGCCGCATCGACGCCTTCAGCCCGGAAGGGGCGTTCCTTTTCGGCTTCGGCCCGCAGGTCGGGCCCTACACCTTGGTCGAGCCCACGGCATTGGCCTGGGACCAGGGGCGCTTCCTCTACTTCACGGACAAGGGCCTCAAGAAGGTCTTCCAGGTCGAGCCTTCGGGCGCCTTCATCGCGGCTTGGGGCGAGGAAGGCGAGGGCCCGGGCCAGTTCCAGTCGCCCTCGGCCCTGGCTTTCGACGGCCACAACTACCTCTACGTGCTCGACGACAGGCTCTCCCGGGTCTCGGTCTACACCAAGGACGGGCGCTGGCTGACGGACTTCTTCGCGCCCGGCCCGGCGCCCAGGGAACTGTCGGGGCCGACCGCGGTGGCCATCCAGGGCGAGCGCCTGCTGGTCGCGGACTACGGCAAGGCCCGCATCGTGACCTATGACCTGCACCCGCACCTGGCGGCCCCGGTCTCGATCTCGAGCTCGACCAAGGAAGGCGTCGTGAGCCTCTCCTGGCAGGCGGTGGCAGACCCTTGGACCGCGGGCTACCTGGTCAGCCGCTCCACCGACCCGGCCGGGCCTTTCGGCGAGCTGGGGCAGGTGGAGAAGCCGAGATTCCAGGATTCCACCGCGGCCGCGGACGCTTCCTATTGGTACGTGGTCGCGACCGTGGCCAAGACCAAGGACCTGGGGCCGCTCTCCCGGCCCTTCCCGGTCACCGTGCCCGCGGCCTCCAACAAGGCCCCGGTGGAGATCTCCACGGCCACCATCGGCAACATCTTCTCCGCCAACTACAAGTGGTACCTGAAGAACCCGGTGGGCAAGGTGAAGGTGACCAACAACGTCAACGTGCCGTTCCAGAGCCTCAAGCTCACCTTCCGCCTGAAGGAGTTCATGGACTTCGGCTACGATACGGAGATCAAGAGGCTCGAGGCGCGGGAGTCGGTCGAGGTGCCTTTGATCGCCACCCTGAACAACAAGATCCTGGAGGTGAGCGAGGACACGCCGGTGCAGGCGGAGTTCACGTTGACCTACTTCGAGAACGGCAAGCAGGAGACGGTGTCCTTGACCAAGCCTCTGCGCGTGTACTCGCGCAACGCCATCACCTGGGAGGAACCGCGGCGCATCGCCAACTTCCTGACCCCGAAGGACCCGCCGGTCCGCGAGTTCGCGGTCGAGGCCCTGCGCGACCGGCCGCGCTGCGCCGCGGCCGGGGCGTTGAACCCCAACTTGGTGACCGCGATGCACCTCTGGGAGGCGCTCTCCGAGGCGGGGGTGCGCTTCCAAAGCAATCCCAGCAATCCCTACGAGGCGACCCGCGAGGACGCGAACTTCCCCGTGGACTACGCGCAGTTCCCGCGCGAGACCTTGAAGCGCAAGAGCGGGCAGTGCGACGACCTGTCCACGCTGCTCGTCTCCATGCTCACTGGGGCCAACGTGCGCTCCGCGATCCTCGACTATCCGGGGCATATGGCCTTGATGTTCGACACGGAGACGGACGACCCGGCCGAGGCCGGGCTGCCCGGCCCGGCGCTGGTGAAATACCAGGGCACCTACTGGATTCCTCTGGAGGCCACGATGCTGGGGAGCTCTTTCGCGGAGGCTTACCGCAAGGCGCTCTACGCTTACAAGACCGAGGATGAGAAGGGCCGGGTGCGCGTGCTGGACCCGCGCCAGGCCTGGGAGAGCTTCGAGCCGGCGACCTTGCCCGAGGCGGCGGCGGTCAACGAGGCGCCCAAGGCCGATGCGCGCGCCAAGCGCTTCACGGCGGACGCCGAGGACTTTGCCGGCCAGCGCTACGAGTTCCTCAAGAAGCTCTATACGGAGCAGGCGGCGGCAGACGTCCGGGACGCGAGCGCGCACGTGCAGCTGGGCCTGCTGGAGTATCAGAGGGGCGACTCGACCGCGGCCGCGGCGGAGTACGACAAGGCCCTGGCCTTGGACCCGAAGGACGCGGCGGCCTTGAACAACCTGGCCGGCCTGTCCTATTTGGCGGGGGACTTCGCCCAGGCCGAGGCGCGGTACCTGCAGGCGGCCGACGCGGACGGCTCCGACGCGGAGCTGTGGCTCAATCTCGTCAAGACCGGAGTGCGGCTCCAGGACAAGGCCAAGGCGCGGGGCTACGCGGACAAGGCTCTGGCGCTGGACGGGTCCTTGAAGCCGGCGGTGGAGACCTTGCTGGGCGATCTGAAGTGATTCGGGAGGGGAGATGAGATATCTGGCGCTGGTCCTGCTTTTGGCTGTGGGCGCGCAGGCTGAGACGAGCAAGTGGGATTCTCTCAAGACTTATTTCAAGCACTTGAAGCAGGGGCTGGCGGAGTCGTCGGTGGAAGGGACCTATCAGAGGCGGGCGCCGTCGATCGTGGCCGCGGTGCGGGGAGATGATCAGAGGAACGACAAGTCGGACCTGAGCCAGCCGGCGATGAAGGACCCGGCCCGGGAGAAGAAGGTCAAGGTGCGCAAGGCCGAGGCGCGCGAGTTCGAGAAGGCGGCGGACCTGGCCGCAGCGGGGAAGTATGAGGAGGCTGTCGCCGCGCTGGAGGCTTTCGAGAAGGCGCATCCCAAGAGCGCGTTCCTGGCAGACGTGAAGGAAGCCAAGGGGAAGGTGAAGGAGGCTCTGGAGGCGCAGAAGGCCGAGGCGGCCCAGGCGGCTGAGCCGGCCAAAGCGGAGCCGGCCAAGGCGGGGCAGTAAGCAGTCGGGTGTCTCATCGAAACGACGGGGTCGGAGCGGACATCGTCCTCGTCATCTTCGTCGCGGCGTTGGGCGCGACGGTGCTCATCGGCATCTTCGAGAAGCCGTTGTCGTCGCTGTTGGCGCGGGGCTCGGAGCGCAAGCTCCGTGATGGGACTCTGGCGGCTTACGTCCGCACCGCGGCCTTCGACCTGACGCTCGCCCATAGAGCGATCTCCCAGGGCAAGCTTGCCGACGGCGAGGGCCGCGTGGCCAAGGCCCAGGACAAACTCTACGCCCCGCAGCTCGCGGGCCGGGCGCCCACGGCCGTGGCTCGGGAGATGCATGGACTCGAGCAGCTCTACGGCAGGGAGTTCAAGACCATCCGGCGCCAGCGGGCTTTGAGCCGCCTTGGCCGGGAGGGCGCCGAGGTCCCGGAAAAGGGCGCTTCACAGCGCTGATCATCGTCATCCCGTATTGCACGAAGTGCGTAGCCGGTCTCATCACCTCGAAAAAGAAGCGCTCCATCTCGCGTAGCGCCTGGGAGCTGCGGGTGCCCTCTAGGAAGTGGTGATAGAGGGTCGCTTCCCGGAAGAGATACTCGGCGAACAGCTTGGGATCGATCTCCCGATTGTTGAAGGGCTCGACAGACACCTCGCGCATCTCGAAACCGGCGGCTTCCAGGATCGGAGACAGCATGCTCGCGGTCCTGATCTCGACGGAGTTCTTGTCGCAGAAAGAACGGACCAGGTCCTGAAACGAGCTGAAGGCCGGGTGCTCGGGTTCGCAGACGCAATGATCCGTGTCGAGGTCGAGTATCCAAAGGCGAGTGCACGGGGTGACCCGGCTGAGTATCCGCGGGAGCGCGGCGCTGGTCTTGGGCAGATGCAGGACGAAGTAGCGCATCAAGATGCCGTCGCTGGCGCCCAGCATGGCCTGGACGCTCTCATCTTGCGCGTCGGCTTGGGTCCAGCTGGCATTCGCATGATTTCGGGCTCTGGCCTCCTCGATCATATGGGCTTTGTCGTCTACGCCGTGGAAATTGGTCTCGGGATGCCGCTGTGCGACTTTCCCTAGGAAAAGGCCGTTGCCTGTTCCTATGTCCACGACATTCTGGCATCGAGCCAGCCCGTGCTTCATCATGAATCGGT
This sequence comes from Elusimicrobiota bacterium, assembly GCA_026388095.1. Taxonomy (NCBI): domain Bacteria; kingdom Pseudomonadati; phylum Elusimicrobiota; species Elusimicrobiota bacterium. The sequence goes on from JAPLKL010000067.1 coordinate 75,178, forward strand.
GGTGTCGGTCGAAGGAGAGCTCGACTTGCAGCGCGAGTTGAGCGCGGATGACGCTCTCCAATTCGACCCAGGGATCCTGGCTCATATCCTCGGGGGCGGGGGGGGCGCCTGCCGGCAATGGCGTTGGATGGCCGCGAGCAGCCTGCCGCAGGCTGGGTCGTTCGGATGCCCGTATTTCTCGCAGACTTGGGACCGCCATGCGACCGTGGCCATGATGGAGTTCTCCGGCGGGACCGCGTCGCAGAATGTCTCCGAAGGGCGCGCGGCGCCGAGGCAGTTCTCCAGGAAGACGCCGTCGCGCACCTGGTCCATGAAGCCGGCCCCGGCCAGCCGCGAGAGGGACTCCTTCACGCAGCCTTCCTGGTCCGTCTTCCCGGCGAAAGCCGCGGCCTCCGTCGCGATGGCCCGCCTCTGCTCGTCGAGCTTCCCCTTGTTGCTCCGGAGCCAATGCACCAGGCCGGCCAGGGCCGCGGCGAACAGGACCGCGGCTATGGCGGCGATGATGCCGATGGCCTTCCCGGGGCTCCGGCCGCCGCTGGCCGGCCCTTTGCGGATGACGCGGGTCCCGATGATGCGGTCATGGAGGGCTTTCCTTTCCTCGTTCCAGCCGGCCATCATGAAGCCGATGCCCAAGGTGAGGTAGGAGGGCAGATAGGCGCACCATCTCCCGAACGCGGCGCCGTAGGTGAGCGGGGTGCCGTCTTGATTGACGACCTTGATGTCGAAGGCCTTCTTGCCCCAGGTCTGTCCGCTCCTTCCGGTCAGGACCGTGTAATAGACCCCTCCCACGGCGATAGCCGTCAGGGCTTTGAGCAGGACGATGGCGGTCGCGTTGGGAGTCCCGAACGCGGCGGCGGCGGTCGTGACGAACCCCACGGGGAAATAGACGACCAGCGAATCGATGAGGTCGGCCGCGAAGCGTATCCAGAACCCGGCGGGGTGCCATGGCTCCGGGACGGGAGGCGGGGCTTCATCCATGTCGGTCAATCCCCGCAAAGCCCTTGCTGTGCCATGCCGTTGACGATCTCCGTTTTGCAGCCGTAGGGAGAGCTGTCGTAGCTGCAATGTCCCTCTGCTTGGGAGCCGGCTGGATTCGGTCTCGCTATTTGATTGTCCAAATAGCAGCCGCCCTGGCACTGCTTGCGGTCTGTGCAATCTTTGCCGCCATCGGCGTATTGCAGAAAACAGAAATATCCCCGTGCATGTGGGGCTCTGAACAGCTTCCCGCCACGGGCAGCGCAATCCTTTTCTTGAGTAGCCGCCGACTCGCCCGTCGGATCGGATCGTTGTTTTGAGGCGAGGCAGGCGGCCATGAAAATAGCACCCGCGACAGGGAGGACCGCCGACAACAATATTCTCTTTGGCATATCAACGATAATACTTGCAGAAGCGGTGGACCTCATTATGATTGCCGACGAAGAGGAAGGTGATGGCATTCTTGTCCCAATTGAACAGGACGCGGAGTGCAAGGTCTGTGCGGAATTCCCAGAGTTGTTCGCCTAGTTTTGTGAGGCCATAGCCCGCTGGAATTCGGCGGACATCGGCGGCAAGCATAAAGGAATCCAATTGCCGCTGAATGGCGACCTTATCTCGTGGATGGAGGCCTTTAAGGCTCCTCTGGAAGCTGCTGGCAAATGCAAATTGAAGCACGGACACTGGCGCGCCTTAGAGCGACCACAAATGGCGTCGGGCGGCCTGTAGTTTCTGAAATTTCCTGACGCCCTGGCCCTGCTTCGCCTCTTTGGCCATTCCAGCGATCTCGTCTTCGGTGAAGCGCGAGAGGTAAGCATTATCAATTGCCTCGCGGACCAGCATGGAATAGCTCTTGCCGCTCTGTGCGGACACGCGGCGGAGCGCCTTGACTTCCTTTTCTGCCAGTAGGACCTGCATCCTTGTCATGGGAAACCCCTGCTATTGTGTATAACATGTGTAGTCGTGATTGTCAAGGCCGACCGGATGATGAGCAGAACGTATGGGTCTACCGTGCGCGCGGCAGCGCGCAACTGCGGTAGACCCATAGCTTAGTTTCATCGACCAGAAAGCGCACCGGTAGAACCCGATGTTATGCCCTATGTGGATGTGGTCGGAGCTCTTGCGCGATCCGCTCGGACAAAAAAACTTTCAGGAGGGACTGATAAGGCACATCCTTCTTGTTCGCCAAAAGCCTGAGCTCTTCAAGCATGGACTCTGGCAGCCGAAGTGAGATGGCCTTGACTGATGGCTTGAGGTTCGAGAAGATGGCCTTCTTCTGCTTCTTCCAGTTCACATAGTCGGCAGAATCATGGGAAGCCCAGAAAGCTCTCTCCTCGTCCTCGCTCTTGAATTTAGGAATTCTCTGTCTCATGGGTTCTATATGCCTCGCGTTCTTTCCGGCTCATGTCTCTGGCGCATATGACACGGAACAAATCCTTTCGAATCGTAAAAACCACGAACAATGGCCTCTTCATGTCCGTTTGTCCCAGGGCAAAATAGCGGGACTCTTTCTGAGAATGCTCCTCGTCCTGCGCGATGACAAGCGGCTGGTTGAAAAAGACCTGCTCGCATTCGGACGGCGTGACATGATGCTTCCGCCAGTTCTTCTCGGCATTCCCCTTGTCCCACTCAAAGCCGGTACATCGAGCTAGATCGATTCCACTCATCTGTTGTTAGTATACTATGGTAATATACACTTGTCAAGGTCAACAATGGGCATAACCATTGAGCCACTTGACTTGATAGCACGGCCTCCAAAGGGGCCGTCAACAAAGATTATAATGCAGCCGCCTACCATTGGCAACGGAAAAGAAGCTCCAGTTGCCTGGATATCCTGCGGCGCGAGCCGTGTGTCACCGGGAGCCATTTCTCTACCGCCCGCCCTAGATGCCCGGCATTGCCGATCCCCATGCATACTTGAGCGTCGTCGCGGGCATCATATCCTTTTGGTGCAGAATCTTAAGGTGCCAATGGTGCACCTTAAGATTTCCCCCGAAATGGAACAAAAACCCCCCCGAGGTCGTATATATAGACCGGGGGTCTTCACCATGGCAGAGTTGGGAGAGGGAGATTTCATCGACCGCCGCATCCTGGTCATCCGCGGCCGGCACGTCATGGTGAGCGGCGACCTGGCCCGGCTTTGCGGGTTGCCGGCGAAGGCCATCAACAGAGCCGCCCAGCGCCACATCGACCGGTTCCCCGAGGACATGATGTTCCATTTGGATCATGAGGAGAGCGAGGTCTTGAAGGGCCGATCCGGAGCCTTGGGTTGGGGGCGGCATGCGAAGTATCTCCCCCGCGCCTTCAGCGAGGAAGGCATAGCCATGCTCTGCGGCCTGCTGCGCAGGCGGAAGGCCGCCCAGGCCAGCCTCGCCATCAAGCGCGCCTTCATCCGGCTGCGCTGGCGGGAATTCTTCGCGCCCAAGAACCGATGACGAATCTTGATAGGTGCCGGCCGCGAGATGCTATGATACCCCAATGAGCATCCTCTCTCTGGCGTTGGCCGCCCTCCTGTCCTTGGCGCCCAAAGTCTGCGGCGCCGAGCCCGTGTCATTCGACGACGGCGTCGACGCGCCGAAGCTCCTGCGCGAGGCCAGGACGACCGTGGCCGCCCTCCCGGACGTCTCCGGCGCCGCCGTCGCGCCCCAGCCCAAAGGGCCGCGCCCCGCCCGCAATTTCTCCCACGACGCCACCCCCGCCGAGATCAAGCAGGCGGTCGAGAACAACGCCAAGAACCACCTCCCCCGGGACGTCAAGGCGCCGTTCCGGCCGGTCGAGGACACGGCTCAGTTCGCCTACGTGCTCATGAGCGCCTATGAGCAGGGCAGCGAGGTCGCCAACCTGCGCAAGACCATCGCCTCCAACCTCCCGGCGGGAGTCAAGCTCGTCATCCTCGCCGACACCGCGGACGCCGACTCGGTGCGCAAGAAGTACCTGAAGTGGCTCCCGGCCGAGCGGCTCATCATCGCCGCCGACGAGGACACCGGCACCGGCTTCTGGGCGCGCGACTCCTTCCCCGTCCCGGTCTACGACAGCGCCGCCAAGAAGTCCTCCTTGGTCGCGGCCCGCTACTACCGCGACTTCACCTCCTGGGACGCCGTGGCCTCCGCCGTGCGCGGCCCGGTGGCCAAGAAGGACTTCACCTTCGTGGGCGGCAACCTCCTGGCCGACGAGGACGGGACCTGCTTCGCGGTGGACAGCTACCGCCTCTTCACCGTCACCCCCCAGGACCTCACCGGCGCCTACGGCTGCAAGACCGTGCACATCATGCCCCACGTGCACGGCATCGGCGACGTGGACGAGGTGCTCAAGCCCCTGCCCGGCAAGCGCATGCTCACCAACACCGCCGAATACAAGGCCGCGCTGGAGTCCTGGGGCTACAAGCTCGTGCTGCTGCCCACGCTGCCGGACGCCTACCGCACCTACGCCAACGCGCTGATCGTGCGCGACACCGTCTTCATGCCCGCCTACAAGGTCGCCGCGGACCAGGACGCCCGGAAAGTCTACGAGGGCCTGGGCTACAAGGTCTTTCCCATCACCACCGTGAGCCTCTCCGACGACATGCACGGCTCCATCCACTGCCAGACCATGGCTTACCCGCCCATGCCCGAGAGCCAGCTGCTCAAGGCCCTGGGCCTGGTCCGGCTCTAGGCGGCGCCATGAGGTCTGCGGTCCTGGCGCTGCTGGCGGCGGGCCTGTGCGCCTGCATGGACCTGCCGGAAAGCGCGGCGCCCGCCGTCGGCGGGGCCTCGGCCATCATGAGGCTGCCTTTCCAGCCCCTCGACCCCGGCGCCTACGAGCAGGTCAGCCTGCATTTCAAGGTCTCCGCCTACGGCGCCGACAACGCGCACCAGATCTCCAGCCAGGCCGAAGGCTTCTACACCAACATCATGACGGACACCAACCTCTTCTCCTTCATGCCCTCCGGCCTCTACGAGATCGTGGTCTACGCCAGCCACGAGGAGTACGTGCGCAAGACCGGACAGCCGGACTGGTCCGGCGGGGTCACCTACGGCAACGCCATCTGCAGCTACAACGGGCCCCAGCTCCTGCAGACCATCGCGCACGAGATGACGCACCTCATCTTCAACGAGTACATGGGGCGGCCGCGCCGCGACCTGCTCTGGCTCAACGAGGGCCTGGCCGTCTACGAGCAGGCCAAGGCCGCCAGCGGCACGCGCGTGCCCGCGGAGCTCTTCGGGAGGATCCGCCAGCAGGTGCGCTCCCAGCCTTTGGCTTTGGAAGACATCCTCGGCTTCGTGCCGCTCGGCGAGCGGACCGACGCCGACCAGAAGGTCTCGTTGTGGTACGCCCAGTCCGAGAGCCTGGTGCAGTTCATGATCGAGCGCGGCGGCCGCATCGGCTTCTCGCAGTTCCTGCCCGCCCTCAAGGATGGCAAGGGCTTCGACGAGGCCATCCGCTCGGCCTACATCGGGGTGTGGAGCGACTTGCCCGGCTTCTACCGAGCCTGGCAGGCCAGCCCCTGATAGCGGCCGCCCCTAGAGCTGCGAGTCCGAGCCCGGATAGGAGGACTTGGCCGGAGGCGGAGGCTCGGCGGCCTTCACCTTCCTCGGCGCGGCTTCGGACTTGGCCGCAGGCGGAGGCTCGGCGGCCTTCACCTTCCTCGGCGCGGCTCCGGGTTTGGCCGGGCCCGCAAGAGACGGCTCCTCGGGCCTGACCGCCCCGGCCGGCAACGGCGCCGGAGTCGAGGCCCCGGTCATGGCGCCCAGCTCCATGCGCTGACCCGCAGACACCTTCCGGGACTTGCCCAGGCTGTCGATGACCGTAGGCTCCCCGGTGAAGATGTCGAGCGTCGCGCTCGTCTCGCTCAGGATCTCGGCGGCGAGGATGCCCTCGGGCAAAGTGGCCGTGAACATCGGCGTCACGATCCGGAACTCGGCGCCCGCGCTCATCCGGGCCCAAGCCTCCAGCCGCCCTGCGCCCAAGGACATCGTGGCTCTCTCGGGAGACAACTCCGCCACGCGCAGGTGCGACTGCGGCTTCAGGCGCAGCTTGGTCCCGCCGGACAAGAGCAGCACGCAGTCCGAGCCCGCCTCGGTCTTGACCGTGGTCCCGGCCGCCAGTCGCCGGCCGGGCCGCGCGAAGAACCACACATCCGAGCCGACTTGTTGGAGCTGCGCGGAGCCCGAGACCGGGCCCATCGTGACGGCCAGGGCCGCCAGGGCCGTCGCAGTCCGGGCCGCGGCCGGCGGGACCGCCGCCGAGGCGGCCAGGGCCGGCGCGCTCAGCGCCAGCAGCGCGACGCAAGCGATGAGTTTCATAAGCACCTCTGGTTCAGGATTTTCCCTGCAGGCGGCGGATGAGGCCCGTGGTCGAATAGCCGGCCTTGAGCGCGACGCGCGCCACACGGCCCGCGTGCCGCGCGCCGGCGATCTGGCGCTTGCCGTAGTCCGCGCCCTTGACCAGCACGTCCGGCTTGAGCTTGGAGAGCAGCGGCTCCGGCGTGTCCTCGTCGAAGGGGACCACCGCGTCCACGCAGGAGAGGGCCGCCAGCAGCGCGGCGCGGTCGCGCAGGCGGTTGACCGGCCGGCCCGGGCCCTTGCCCAGGCGGCGGGCCGAAGCGTCGCTGTTGACGCCCACGATAAGCACGTCGCCCAAGGCGCGGGCGCGCTCCAGCAACTGAACATGGCCCGCGTGCAGGATATCGAAGACCCCGTTGGTGAACACCACGGTCTTGCCTTCACAGCCCCAGAGCTGGCGCAAGGTCGTCAGGCGCTTGGCGGTCTTGATCTTGGCTCTGGAGGAGGGCATGGTCAATGCGCCCGGGGGCTCTTCGGGAAGAGGCCGGTCTCGATGGCGGCGCACCAGGCGTGGATGACAACAGCGTGCACCTCCTGGACGCGCGCGGTGTCGGTGGAGGGGGCGCGGACGCACACGTCGCAGAGGTCCTTGAGCCGGCCTCCGCCCGCCCCGGTCAGGCCGATGACGGCGAGCTTGCGGCGCCGCGCCGCGGCCGCGGCTTTGAGCACGTTGGCCGAATTCCCCGAGGTGGTGATGGCCACCGCCACGTCGCCGGGCCGGGCGTGGGCCTCGACCTGGCGGGCGAAGACCTGGTCGTAGCCGTAGTCGTTGCCGATGGCGGTCAGGTCCGAGGTGTTGACGGTCAGGGCCAGCGCCGGCAGGGCCCGCCGTTCGCGCGCGAAGCGGCCCACCAGCTCGGCCGCGAAATGCTGGGCGTCGGCGGCCGAACCGCCGTTGCCGAAGATCAAGACCTTGCGGCCCTTGCGGTAGGCGGCCAGCAGCAGACCGGCTGCGGCAGCGATCTCCGGCGTCAGGCGCGCGGCCGCCGCCATGGTGCGGCGCGAGTCACGCAGCTGGGACGCGATGAGCGGTCTGAGCGCCTTGGGCATGCCGTTCCTCCTGGATGGTGTCAACGAAATTGGTGTCGAAATCCCCGGACTGGAACTTCGGGTGGGCCAGCACGCGGAGGTGGAAGCCCGCGGTCGTCGGGATGCCCTCCACGTGCAGCTCGCCCAGGGCCCGCTGGGCCCTGCGGATGGCGGCGGGCCGGTCCGGCGCGTGCACGATGAGCTTGCCCAGCAGACTGTCGTAGTACATGGGCACGGTGTAGCCGGGATAGATGTGGGTGTCCAGGCGCACCCCGGGGCCTCCGGGCAGGCGCAGGTCCGAGATGCGCCCCGGCCGGGGCGCGAAGCCGTGATCCGGGTCCTCCGCGTTGATGCGGTGCTCGATGGAGTGACAGCGGATCTCCGAGGCCCGGTCCTGTCCGAAGGGCAGCGGCTCGCCCGCGGCCAGGCGGATCTGGGTGGCCACCAGGTCCAAGCCGGTCACGCACTCGGTGACCGGATGCTCCACCTGCAGGCGCGTGTTGACCTCGATGAAGAAGAACTTCCCGTCCGGTGCGAGCAGATACTCCACCGTTCCCACGCTGGAGTAGCCCGCGGCCTTGGCCAGGCGCACCGCCGCGGCCTGCATGGCCCGGCGGGTGGCGGCCGGCACGGCCGGCGAAGGGGACTCCTCGATGAGCTTCTGGTGGCGCCGCTGCACGCTGCAGTCGCGCTCCGGGAAGGCGACCACCCCCCCCGCCCGGTCGGCCGCGATCTGGATCTCCACGTGGCGGGGCCGTTCGATGAACTTCTCGATGTAGACCGAGCCGTCCTTGAACGCGGTCTTGGCCTCGGTCTGGGCGAGCCTGACCGCGGCTTCGAGATCGGCCGGCTCGCGCACGAAGCGCAGGCCCTTGCCGCCGCCTCCGGCCGCGGCTTTGACCATGACCGGGAAGCCCACGGCCTGGGCCTCCTTGAGGAAGCCGTGCTCGATGGTTCCGGCCGTGCCCGGCACGACCGGCACCCCCGCCTCGCGGGCCAGGGCCTTGGCCGCGCTCTTGTGTCCCAGCCTGCGGATGGCCTCGGGCGTGGGGCCGATGAAGGTCAGGCCGTGGTCGGCGCAGGCCTGGGCGAAGTCCGCGTTCTCGGCCAAGAAGCCGTAGCCGGGGTGGACGGCGTCGGCGCCGGTGATCTTCGCGGCGGCCAGCAGGGCCTCCACGTTGAGGTAGCTTTGCGGCGAGGGGGCGGGCCCGATGCAGACGGCCTCGTCGGCCAGGGCCACGTGCAGGGATTCCCGGTCGGCCTCGGAGTATACGGCCACGCTGGGGATGCCCAACTCGCGGGCGGCGCGGATCACGCGCACGGCGATCTCGCTGCGGTTGGCGATGAGGATCTTCTTGAACATTATCACCTCGGAGGTTCGGTCAGAGCGGCCTGCCGTTTGCGGATGTAGCCGAGGTCCTCGGGCTTGGTGCAGACCCCGACGGCGGTCTGCAGGTCCGCGGACGCCTCGGGGCTCTTGCCCATGGCGATGCGCGTGTCGGCGCGGGCCAGGAGCAGGTCGCACTGGTCGGACGGGGCCAGGTCCGGGAAGGCCAGCAGGGCGTCGTACTCGGCCACGGCCTCGGGATATTTCTTCAGGGAGTTCTTAAAGGTGTCGCCCAGGAGTGCGTGGAGATGATAGAGGCTCTTGAGGGAAAGCCTGGAGGGGTAGACTTGCGAGAGCTGCAGGGCGGCGGCGCACTCCTGCGCCGTCTGAGCGGGGACTTTGCGATAATAGACCGCCTCGCAGAGATAGCCGCGGGCCATGGGGTCGCGGGGATCGATGTTGACCGCCGCCTGGGCGAGGATGAGCGCCATGTCCGGGTCGCTGCGCGTGAACGCCTCCTCGGCCCTCTGCAGGAGGTTCCAGTTGTAGGGGCGCACCCAGCGGCCGTCCTCGATCAGGAAGATGAGGAAATCATCTTTGGCCGGCCGCCCCTTGACGAGCAGGCGGTACTTGACCACCGCGGCCTCGGGCTCCAGGCGCGCCAGCTTGATGTCGGACCAAGTCCAAGGCGCGTCCTCGCGCCCGGCTCGGAACTCGTCCAAAGTGCAGTGGACTTGGGAGGCGTGGGAGAGGAGCGCATAAGCGCCCGGGAGGTCGCCGCCGCTCAGGGCGTTGAGATACTGGGTCGCGGCGCGGGGGATGGCGCTCTGGGGCTTATGGTAGTCGTAGTAGAGGAATGCCCCGGCGGTGAGGACGGCCGCGATCGGAGCCCAGAAGAACATGCTATGGCGGGAGTCCCGGCGGCGCAGGCGCGAGAGGTTGGCCTCGGTGGGCGGCGGGGGCGGGACATAATGCCCTTCGGGCACGGGCGCCGGGGCGCCGGGTTCCCGACGCAGGGCCGCGGGGATGGAAAGGCCGGTAGGGGGCCGGACGATGTTCAGGGGCTGGGGCGGGCCCGGCGGCGCGCCGGAGCGCCGGACGGCCGTCTTGGGGATGCTCTCCGGGCCGGCCGCGCCGGAGGGCGCGGCGGGCGCCAGGATCATGGGCGTGCCGCAGCGGTCGCAGTAGTTCTTGGCCACGGCGTTCTGGAAGGAGCAGTTCCCGCAGATCTTGGCCAAAGCGCTCTGGCACTTGGGGCAGGCATAGCCCGGGGCCGGCAGCTGGGCTCCGCATTTGGTGCAGACGATCCGGGAGAAGGCGGGTTCGGGCATCTGGTCCTAGGCGGGGATTAGCCGCGCTCCAAGAAGAAGAGCGGCTGGCCGTACTGGACCGCCTGGCCGCCGGAGGCGAAGACGCGGGCCACCCGCCCCGTGCAGGGAGCGCGCACCACGTGGGGCTGCCCCGCGCCGGTCTCGATCTGTCCCAGGGCGTCGCCCTCCTTCACGCAGAGTCCTTCTTCGCCGAGCTTGGGCCGGCCGGGCGCGCTGGCCTGGAACAGCCCCACCGCCGAGGCGCAGACCGGGACATAGCGGCTGGCCGGGACGCCCGGCGGCGGCGCCGCCGGGGCTGGGCCGGTCGCCAGTTCGAAGCCGAAGGAGCCGTCGTGGTAGCTCACGGCCGCGAGGTCCGTGGTCCTGAGCCATGCCATCACCGTCTGGAGCGCCGAGCCTTTGATCTCCGGGAAACTTTTCATAGGGGTCGCGTCCTCCGGGTCCGGGGCGCGGGTCGGCGCCGCCGGGTCTTGGTCTTGCGGCGGCGGGATGACTTGGGCCGCAGGAGGTTCTGCGGGTTGGGCGGCAGCAGCCCCGAGGCGATGGGGTCGAAGGCCAAGGGCAGCATGCGGAAGACGGTGGTCTTGGTGATCCGCCGGCGCCCGGTGGAGGGGTTGAGGTCCACGAGATAGAGCTCGGTGTGCTTCCCGCTGAACTCGATCATGACCTGGCGGCAGGCGCCGCAGGGCCTGGTCGCGCTGGCCACCACGCACACGGCCTTCAAGGCCCGGTGCCCGCGCGTCACGGCGTTGAAGATGGAGACGCGCTCGGCGCAGATGCTCAGGCCGTAGGAGGCGTTCTCCACGTTGGCGCCCGAGAAGATGCGTCCCGTCTCGGTGAGCACGGCGGCCCCCACGCGGTAGCGGGAATAGGGGCAGTAGGCGCCTTTCTGGGCGGTGATCGCGGTCTCGATGAGCCGGCTGATGGTCTTGGTCAGTTTCATGAGGTTTTCCTGTCGGTCATTTCTTGAGGTGCCTGCCCACGAGCAGGTCGAGCTTGCGCAGGACCCGGCGGTCGGCCCGCGCGGGGTCCGTGAAGAGCGCGCCGGCCAGCGCCGTCGCGCAGCGGCAGAGTCGCGGCCGGGACGCGAGCGCGGGCAGCGCGCGGGCCAGGAGGCGCCGGGCGTTGGCCACGTTGACGGCGAGGTTCTCCACCACCTTGCCGCTGGAGACCTCCTCGCCCTCCTTCCAGCAGTCGTAATCCGTGACCAGGCAGACCGGGGCGTAGCAGAGCTCGGCCTCGCGCGCGAGCTTGGCCTCGGGCACCACGGTCATCCCGATGATGTCGTAGCCCTGGCGCCGGTGGTACTCGGATTCCGCCTTGGTCGAGAAGGCCGGGCCCTCCATGCACACCAAGGTCCCGCCCGCATGCGCCCGGAGGCCCAGGCCGCGGGCGTGCTCATGCAGGAGCCGCGACTGCTCGGCGCAGAAGGGATGGTCGAAGGCGACGTGCGCGACCAGGCCCGCGCCGAAGAAGGTGGAGGGCCGGCCCTTGGTCTCGTCGACGAGCTGGTCCGGGAAGACGAAATCCCGCGGCGGCAGTTCGCCCTTGAGCGAGCCCACGGCCGAGATCGCGACCACGCGCTCCACACCCAAGGACTTGAGCGCCCAGATGTTGGCCCGGCTGTTGACCTCGCCGGGCAGCAAGGTGTGGCCGCGTCCGTGGCGGGGCAGGAAGGCGCAGGCCACGCCCGAGAGCTCTCCCAGCAGGATCGGGCCGGAGGGCGGGCCGAAGGGGGTCTTCACGCGGACCTCCCGACGGCCGGCGATGCCGGGCATGTCGTAGAGCCCGCTGCCGCCGATGACGGCCAGGCTGGCGGCGTTCTTCATGGCACGTAGCCTCCCAGGGGCAGGAGCTCTTGGATGCACTTCTCCAGGGCCGGGAAGGAGACGGGCTTCTGGAGGAAGCGCGTCTTGGGGCCGTCGGGTATGATGTCCTTGAGCTGTTCCAGCGGGTGCGCCGAGATGAAGAGGACCGGGATGTCTTTGGTGCTGGGCTCCTTCTGGAGCACCTGGTAGACCGAGGAGCCGTAGGCTCCGGGCATCTGGATGTCGGTGATGATCAAGTGCGGCCGGTGCTCCGCCGCCTTCTGCGCGAGCTCGAAGCCGTCGTGGACGACGATGACGCGGTGCCGCCGGCCGGCGAGATACTCGCTGAGCAGGCTGGCGATGTCCTCGTCGTCGTCGGCGACGATGATCTGCGCGATCATGGGGCGGCGAGGCTCTGCATGAGCTCGGGATAGATGGGGAAGCGGCCGCAGAGGCGCCGCACCTCGGCGCGGATGGCGCCGAGCCGTTGGTCGTCGGCCCGCGCGGCCAGGGCCTCGTCGATGTACTGGGCGATCTCGGCCATCTCGCTCTCGCCCATGCCGCGGGTGGTCACGGCCGGCGTGCCGATGCGCACGCCCGAGGCGATGAAGGGCTTCTGCGGGTCGTAGGGGATGGCGTTCTTGTTGGCCGTGATGCCGGCCTTGTCCAGAGCCGCCTCCGCCTCCTTGCCGGTCACGTTCTTGGGCCGCAGGTCCACCGAGAAGAGGTGGCAGTCCGTGCCGCCGGCCACGATCCGGAACCCGCGCTGCGCCAGCTCCGCGGCCAGGCGCCGCGCGTTGGCCTTGACCTGCTTCTGGTAGGCCTTGAACTCGGGCTGCAGGGCCTCGCCGAAGCAGACGGCCTTGGCCGCGATGACGTGCATGAGCGGCCCGCCCTGCGTGCCCGGGAAGTTGATCTTGTCGACGGCCGCGGCGTGCGCGGCCTTGGAGAGGATGAGGCCGCCGCGCGGGCCGCGCAGGGTCTTGTGCGTCGTGCTGGTGGTGAAGTCCGCGTAGGGCACCGATGAGGGATACTCCCCGGCGGCGATGAGCCCCGCGTAGTGCGCGATGTCCGCGGCGAAGAAGGCCCCCACGTCGTCGGCGATCTTCTTGAGCCTCGCCCAGTCGAAGATCCGGGAGTAGTTGGAGGCTCCGGCGAAGATCATCTTGGGCTTGTGCTCATGGGCGTTGCGCTCGGCCTCGTCGTAGTCGATGAGCTCGTCGTCCTTGCGCACGTTGATGGGCACGATCTTGAAGAACTTGCCCGAGAAGTTGAGGGGATGGCCGTGGGAGAGGTGTCCGCCGTGGGCCAGGTTCAAGCCCATGACCGTGTCGCCGGGGGCCAGCACCGACAGATACATCGAGATGTTGGCCTGGGTCCCGGAATGGGGCTGGACGTTGGCGTGCTCCGCGCCGAAGAGCTTCTTGGCGCGCGCGATGGCCAGTGTCTCCACGATGTCGACGAATTCGCAGCCGCCGTAGTAGCGCTTGCCCGGGTAGCCCTCCGCGTACTTGTTGGTCAGCACCGAGCCCTGGGCCTCGAGCACGGCCTCGGACGTGTAGTTCTCCGAGGCGATGAGCTCGAGGTTCTCGGCCTGGCGCCGGGCCTCGCGCCGGATCGCGTCGAAGACTTCAGGGTCGAGGTTCTCAAGAGTGTGATGCATGGGTTGACTCCTTTCGGTGGCGGCTTAGGATGGCATCCAACGACCGTGCGAGCTTGCGGCAGCACTCGACGTAGGCCTCGTCGGCCTGGCCGATGGGGTCGGCGATGTCCTCGGCGCCGCCCAAGGTCGCGACCTTGGGCGCGGCGTCGGGGTACAGCCCCAGGAGCAGCTCGCGTTGGCGGCGCTCCATGACCAGGATATGATCGGCCCAGTCCAGGAGTTCGCGCGTGACCGGCTGAGGGATATGCTGGACCGAGGGGATGCCCGCGGCGGCCAGCGCCCTGCGCACGCCCGCCGGGGTGGGAAAAGAGGGGTCCGCGGCGGCCACGCCGGCCGAGCGGGCCTCCAGGTCGAGCCCGCGCTCCCGCGCGGCGCGGTTGAGCAGAGCCTCGGCCATGACGCTGCGGCAGGAGTTCCCGGTACAGACGAAGAGAACGCGCCGCGGCGGGGCGAGGACGGCGAGTATCTCCCGGGACGGGATGGCGCCTTCGCGCAGCACGCGCACCGGCCCCGCGGCCTCGACGACGCTCGACTCCTTCCCGCCGGCGGGTCCCGAGTCTATGGCCAGGGCCAGTTCGCCGCCGAAGCGCCGGGCCACGGCCGCTCCGTCGGGCAGGGGCGGCTCTCCCGAGCCGTTGGCGCTGGTCTGGGCCCAGGGCAGCGGCGAGCCCTCCAGCAAGGCCAGGGCCACGGGATGGTCGGGCACGCGCACGGCCAAGGTCTCGCCCCGGCAGCAGGCCAAGGAGCGTCCCTCCGGGCTGGCCTTGAGGACCAGCGTCAGGCCGCCGGGCCAGAAGCGCGCGGCCAGGGCCTCGGCCTGGGGCGTCCACTCCACCCAGCGGCGCAGGGCCTCGGCCGAGGCGCCCAGCAAGGGCAACGGCCGGTCCTGGCCGCGGCCCTTCATCCGATAGATGCGCGCCACGCCTTCCCGGCTCGAGGCGGATGTGCCCAGCCCGTAGACCGTGTCGGTGGGGAAGGCCACGACCTCGCCGCGGCTTACCGCCTCGGCCGCGCGGGCCAAGGTCTCGCGGCTGGGCAGCTCCCCGGCGCGGAGCGTGATGAGTTCAGGCATGCTCGGGGGCCTCCTCCGGGTGCAGCACCACCACGAACTCGCCCAGGAGTCCCGCGCGGGCCGCGAGTCGGGCGCGGACCTCGCCGAGGGTCCCGCGCAGCCACTCTTCGTGGAGCTTGGAGAGCTCGCGCACCACGCAGGCCTGTGCCTTTGCGCCCAACGTCTCTTCGGCGAGGAGGAGCAGCTCAACGACGCGGTAAGGGGATTCGTACAGCACCAGCGTCCTGCCCAAGGCCGCCGTTTCCTGAAGGATCTTCCTCTTCTTTCCCGGCGCGCGCGGCAGGAACCCCAGGAACACGAAGGAATCCCCGGGCAGGCCGGAGCCGGCCACGGCGGCCACGGCGGCGCTGGGCCCGGGCAGGACCGTGACCGCGATGCCGTTGCGGCTGGCCAAAGCCACCAGTCGGCGGCCCGGGTCCGAGATGCAGGGCAGGCCGCCGTCCGAGACCAAGGCGAGGTCGTCGCCGGCCTGGAGGCGCTCCAGCAGGCGCCGGTTGTCGCGCTCGTCGCGCTCGTTGTAGCGCAGCACCGGCGTGTCCAGGCCGAAGTGGGCCATGAGGTTGCGGGTGCGGCGGGTGTCCTCGCAGTACACCGCCGCCGCCTCGCGCAGGGCGCGCAGGGCCCGGGGGGGCATGTCCTCGAGGTTGCCCAGCGGCGTGGGGATGATGGCGAGCATGGGGCTCACTCCTCCTCGACCCTGAGGAAGGCCTCCACGATCCCGGGGTCGAACTGGGTCCCGGCGCAGCGGCGCAGCTCCGCGACGGCCGCCTCGCGCGCCAGCGCCTTGCGGTAGGGCCGGTCCGAGCGCATGGCCTCCCAGGCGGAGAGGACCGCGACCATGCGCGCGCCGAGGGGGATGCCTTCGCCCTTCAAGCCCTCCGGGTAGCCGCGGCCGTTGTACCACTCCTGGTGGTAGAGCACCATCTGGGCCACCGGGCCCAAAGACTTGACCGGAGCCAGGATCTGATGGCCGAAGGCGGGGTGGCGCTTGATGACCTCGTACTCTTCGGGGGTCAGCTTGCCGGGCTTGAGCAGGATGGACTGGTCGATGCTGATCTTGCCGATGTCGTGCAGCAAGGCCGCGTACTCGATGTCGCGGGTCATCTGGTCCGGCAGCTTGAGCTCCAGCGCCAGGCGCCGGGCCTTGGTCCGGGCCCGGTCCGAATGCTCCTTGGGGTAGGCGTCCTTGGAGTCCACGGCCCGCGCCAAGGTCTGCACCATCTCCAGGTAGAAGGTCTGCAGGTCGTCGAGCAGGTCCTGGTTGTGGAGCATGACCGCGGCCTCTCCGGCGAGGATGTTGAGGAACTTGGCCTTGTAGCCGGTGAAGGACTCCGCGGCGCCCGTGGCGTGGAGGTTCAAGACCCCCACCGGCTTGGACTTGACCAGCAGAGGGATGGAGATGAAGGGCTCCGGGTCCTCCGGGCCGGTCTGGATGTAGCGCGGATCGGCTTCCGGGTCGGCCACATAGATGGCTTGGCCGCTGGCGAAGGCCTTGCCCGCCACGCCCTCGCCGGGCTTGAGGAAGAGCTTCTGGCTCTTCGAGGTGAACGCGCTCTTGGCGGCCACGATCTTGAGGCAGCCCGAGGCGCCGTCCCAGAGCATGATCGAGCCGCGCGTGCACTTCATGAGCGCGCAGGAGATCTCCAGCACCGTCTTGGCGAAGTCCTCGCGGGAGACCGCTCCGGAATGGGACACGCCGAACTCCTGCAGGTTGAGCAGGATGGAGAGCAGTTCGTCGAGTTTTTCCCAGCCTTCCGGGGACTCCAAAAAACCGTTCCCCCGGCCCTGGTCCTGCGGCCGGCCGGCCTGGAGCTCGTAGAGGCGCTTGAGCGCCGCGCCCAAGGCCGCGGTGAGCAGCAGGCAGAGCACGGCCGGAACCCATAAGGTCCAGGTCATGAGGCTAGGGTAGCAAATTTGTCGGTTGCCCGACGCGGCGAGAGATACTCTTGAGAGTGCTTAAGGCCGGGCCGGGGGCGGGGCCTTGAGCATATCCGCCGCCGACTGCCGGTTGTCGGCGTCCGGGTCCTTGGCCGCGGCCGCCTCCAGCAATGGGCGCAGCTCGGCCGGCGGCAGGAGCAGGCGCAGCTGCATCAAGGCGCCGATGCGGGGCTGCGGGTCGGGGTCTTCCGCGGAGAGCTTCTTGAGCCAC
The DNA here is from genome assembly GCA_026388095.1 of Elusimicrobiota bacterium. Classification (NCBI taxonomy): domain Bacteria; kingdom Pseudomonadati; phylum Elusimicrobiota; species Elusimicrobiota bacterium. The sequence continues at coordinate 91,850 of JAPLKL010000067.1, forward strand.
GGGACGGTCTTGGGGCTGCGCGAAGCGCAGAGCGCGGCGAAGAGCGTGAGCCTGGTCTCCGGGTCCTTGGCGGCGGATTGTTCCGCCACCAGGGAGTCGATCTCCTCGGGGTTCGCGGAGATCCCCACCTTGATGGCCAGTTGGTGGCGCAGTTCCCGGTCGGATTTCGGGTCGCGCAGGACGGCCAGCATCGCGGCGCGGGTCTCGCGCAAGGCCTGCAGCGGGACGTCGACGGTCAGGGCCTCGTGAGCCCTCTCCGCCCCCGCGCCGGGAGAGCCGGCCCACCTGACTATGTCGGGCAGCGATTCTTTCCAAAGGTACAGCGCCATCAGTCGCGCCACGGCCGGGGCTTCCAGGACCCTGCGGCGCAGCAGGGGCAGGGCTCGGGCGCCCTGCCACTGGGCCAGGGCCGAGAGCGCTTCGTATTGGGACCACCAGAGGTTCTTGTCCGACAAGACCGGCGACTCCCCCGGGCTCTTGACGTGGAATCGCTGCTGCGCGATCGTCTGGATCAGGGGCAGGGCCCGCAGCGAGCGCAGGCGGAAGGCCCCGTTGATCCCGAAGATGCGGGCCTCGCTCTCCGAGAGCTTGAGATACTCCATGAACGCCGGTTCGAGCCCGGCGTCGTCCTCGTCTATGCGCCTGACCGAGGCCATGACCGCGTCGCGCACCGCGGGCTGCGCGAAGCGGCTGAAGATGTCGAAGAGCGACTTGACGTCCCGCAGGGTCCGGGGATGCGCGCGGGCGATCCGCTCCAGCACGGCGTGCCGCGCGTCGTCGTCCAGGGCCTCCAGGAACATGTCGTGGAGCTCGACCAAGCTCTCGCCGCCCTGAGCGCGTTGGAGGACGATCGTGGCGGTGCTGCTCTGCGTCCCCTCCGGGGAAGGGGAAGGATAACGGCTGCCCGTCGGGGACGGCGGCCTCTTGGCCATCGCCGGCGCGGCGAGGCAGAGACTCAGGATGAAGGCGAAGGTTCTCATGGTTTGCGTTCTCCCAGGATCAGCTCCAGGGCCGCCTGGAGCTGGCAGAGACGGTAGCCGTAGGCGTCGACCGCGGTGACCTGTCGGTCCAGAAGCGCGAGGTCGCAGGAGCTTCGTATCAGGCAGGCGACGCTGCGGCGCGGCGCGGCGCGGTTGAGCAGCTCCAGGACGGCCCGCTGGCCGGCGAAGCGCCGGGCCTCGAAGCAGAAGAAGAGGACGCGGTCCGCCTCGCTCGCGGCGCCGCGCAAGCCGGAGACGTCTTTGGTCTCCACGGGAGCGCGCAGCAGGCGGGCCCCTCGCGGCAGAAGGCGGCGGACGAAAGCTTCGGGGCCGCGCGGCCCGCCCTCGAAAGTGAAGCGGGCCTTGACCTCGGCGAAGTCCGGCAGGAGCACCACGGTCCGGGCCCCGTCCCGGGGCAGAGGCAGGGGCACGCAGCCGGCCCGGACCACCGTGGCGGCCCGGCGCGCGACCAGCAGGGCGAGCGCGGTCCCCGCCTCGGAGTCCGCGGCGCGGCGGCTGCGGCGCGGGTAGCGCAGCAGCGCCTCGATGCGGCGGGCCGAGGCCGCGACCTCGCCGGCGGGCAGGCCGCCGGCGCGGAAGAGCTCGACGGCCTCGCGTTGCGCGACGATGTCATGGGCGATCATGACGACGTCGTGGCCGGCCTGGAAGGCGTCCCAAGCCGCGGTCTGCACCGGGCCGCGCGAGGTGACGGCGCCCATGCACAGGTCGTCGGAGATGATGGCGCCCCGGAAGCCGAGCCGTCCGCGGATGAGGCCGCGGGTGATTCGGCGCGAGAAGCTGGCGGGCTTGCTGTCGAAAGCCGGCATGAGCACGTGCGAGGTCATGACCGATGCCGCGCCGGCCCGGGCCGCCGCGGCGAAGGGGGCCAGGTGGGTGCGCAGGAGCTCGGCCCGGGAGAGGCGGATCGTGGGCAGGGCGACGTGGGCGTCCTTGGTGGCCGCGCCCTTGCCCGGGAAGTGCTTGGCGCAGGCCGCCACGCCGTGGTCCTGGAGGCCGCGCACGAAGGCCGCGCCCAGGCGGCCGACCAAGGCCGGGTCCGAGCCGAAGGAGCGGATGCCGATGCCGGGATTATAGCGTCCGACGCCGACGTCCACGACCGGGGCCAGGTTCATCCCGATGCCCAGGGGGGAGAGCTCAAGCGCCATCTGGCGGCCCGTGGCGTAGGCGAGCTTCGGGTCGCCGACGCGGCCCAGCGCGGCGTTGCCGGGGAAGGCGGTCAGGCCGGACTGGAAGCGCAAGACCCAGCCGCCCTCATGGTCGACGGCGAAGAGCAGCGGCCGGCCCAGCCGGTCCGTGAGACCATGGGTCAGGGCGCGGACCTGCTGCGGGCTCTCGATGTTGCGGGCCAGCAGCAGGACTCCGGAGGCCCCGGTGTCCCGGAACAACGAGACCATCTCGCGGGTGGGGCGCCGGCCGTAGATGCCGAACATGAACAGAAATCCGGGGTCCCGCGACCGCTTGGCGTCCACGGCTGCAAGATATCAAATTTAGTATCATCCGGGACAGCATGACGGTCACGGAGTTCCTCAAGACGCGGGTCCCTTTCCTCGACGGTCTCGGCGACGAGCAGGCCCGGACTTTGGCCGAGGCCGCCGAGCAGGTCAACTGCCGCTCCGGGCAGACCATCCTCATGAGGGGCGTGACCGTCGAAGGGCTGCACGTGGTGGCCTTGGGTCAGGTCACCGTGTGGGCCAAGACGAACAAGCACCAGCCCCCCGTGGTGGTCGCCCAGTTGGGGCCCGGAGAGGTGTTCGGGGAGACCTCGATCATCGAGATGAGCACGGCCGGGGCCACGGTCAAGGCCAACGAGGACGACACGCTCATCTTCGTCATCCCGCAGGATGTCTTCCACTCCGTCCTCGACCAGTGCCCGGAACTCCGCGCCCGTGCCCAGGCCCTCATCGCGGCGCGCAAGAAGGCCAACGCGCCGGACAAGCCAACCTGAGCAGCCGCGCTGCTGCCAAGCGAGCAAAAAATCATGTTTTGGCCGCTTTTTCGCAAATTTATACCACCACTATAAATTTGTCGACATCCACGGGAGCTTGTGTCCCATAGGAGCGCCGTCGACTTGCCCCGGGGCAAGTTGGTGGATAAGTCTCAGCGCCATGCGACTCTGTGCGTACCAGGCATATCCACGAGACTCCAGTTGCCTCCGTCGAAGGATTGGCTGGCTTCCGTCGGAGGGGCACCGGGGCCTTTGATTGTGGCGAAAATCTCGACGAGAATCTCCTCGTAACTGGAGCTTTGTGGATATGCCTGGTGCGTACAGAGTTTGTGGATAAGTCATCACCGCGAAGTGTTCTACCCGGACAGAATTCGTGGAGAACCCGCCCAGCCACCCGCAGGATGGCTGCGCCCGGTCCGGCGCCCTTCAGGCGCCGGACGCGATCAACAGCAAGGCAACAAGTCGCCCACGATTTTTCGGCGCACCCCATTCACCGGCTGTGGGCTTCGATCCAGTCGGCCAGTCCTTTGAGGAACTCCGGTTCGGAGAGCATCTGCGCGCCGTGGCCGTGGCCGGCCTTCAGGAATGCGGCGGAGGGGAACTGCCGTGCGTAGGCGGCCGCGGTCTGGAATGCGTAAGCGTCCGGGGGGGACGCGGCCACCAGGACCGCGAGTCCCGCGGTCGGTCGGGAGAGGATCACTCCCCGGTAGTCCGCGCCGGGAGAGAGCAAAGCCAGCCAGCGCGGGCTGGGCTTGGCCCAGGACGCGAGGTTGGCTCCGATGGAGGCGCCGATGTAGCCGAGGCGCGCGGTCTTGATGCCGCGTTTTTGGAGATAAGCCGCCGCGGCCTCGATGTCCTTGACCGCCTTGGGCCATTCCTGGGATGCGTCGAAGCCGGCGAAATCGGTCTTCCCCGATGGGCCGGCCAGGCTCTCGCCGTGTCCGCGCAGGTCCAGGGCCAGGCTGCCGATGCCGCGCTTGGCGAGTTCCGCGGTCAAGGGCTGCCACTCGCTCTTGCCCGCGGCCACGCCGTGGACCAGAATGGCGACGGGCCGGCCTGGCTTGGGGGCCTGATAGCTGGCGCAGATGGTCCAGCCGTCGTCGGTCTTGAATCGGACGGTCTCGGCCCGGGCCGGGGTCAGGAGCAAGGCCAGCAGGGGCAGGGGTCCCATGCCTAGCGGCTGCGCATGGAGAACTCGTAGCCCGCGTTGTAGACCGAGAACACGGAATCCTGGATGCGCACCACGCTGCGCAGGAGCTCCTGGGTGGAGTGGCGGAAGAACTTGTCCGCGGCCCAGTCGTTCTCCGCGACCAGCGCGCGCACGGCCGTGGCGTTGAGGTAGAGGGAGTTGAGGGCCAGCTGCAGCTGCTGCACCTGGCCGAGCACCAGCAGCCCGGCCTGGTAGAGCTCGGGGTCGGGCAGGGCCTGGGAGGAGGCCATGCGGCAGCGGGCCGTGAGGAAATAGAGGTTGCTGCGGATCTGGTCGTTGCCTTTCGTCAGGGTCTCGAAGTTGGCCGCGATGGTCTCCAGGCTGGGCTGGGGGTCGGGCTGGGTGAAGGCGTAGCGCAGGTTGTCCTGCTGGGCCTTGGCGTAGACGTCGATCTGCTGGAGGTTGACCACCTGCTGGGCGACCTGGCCGGCCACGGCCTTGAGCACGGCCATGAGCTGGGGGTCGCTCTGCTGCCGGGCGGCCTTGCTGCGGGCCTGGAGCAGGGCGTCGAAGAAGTAGCTCTCCTGCCAGAGCTGGGGGCCGTCGCTCCAGGCCGCGGCGGGGCGGGGGCAGGCCAGGAGGCTGAAGCCCAGCAGAGGCAACGTCAACGAGCGCTTCATCGTCTTAGAGTATAGTGGATTTTCTTGGGCAAGGGTAGATATTTGACCACCCTTCCAAGCTTTGGTATCCTGCCTGGATGCGCACCGATGACGTGCTCGCCTTGGCGGGCCGCCTGCTGCTGGCTCTCATCTTCATGGCCTCCGCCTTCGGCAAGATCACCAATTTCGACGGCACGCTCAGATTCATGGAGGCTCACGGCATGCCCATGACGGCGCTGCTCTGCGCCAGCGCCATCGCCCTGGAGGCCTTGGGGGCCGTCACCCTCATCCTGGGCTATCTCACGCGCTATGGGGCGGCGGCCTTGATCGGGTTCCTCGCGGCCGCCACCTGGATCTTCCACTCCGCCCCCGACCAGCGCATCGCGCTGCTCAAGAACCTGGCCATCATGGGAGGACTCCTTCAGGTCATGGCCTTCGGCCCCGGGGAACTCAGCCTCGACGGCCGGGAGAAGGCGAGGTAGCCAGCCTATGACCAAGAAGCCGGCGTACGTCGTCCTGGCGCGCAAGTACCGGCCCCAGACCTTCGCCGAGGTGCTGGGCCAGCCGGCCGTGTCCGTCACCCTCAAGAACGCGCTGGCCGCCAAGCGCGTCCACCACGCCTATCTCTTCACCGGACCGCGCGGCGTGGGCAAGACCACCATGGCGCGCATACTCGCCAAGGCGCTCAACTGCGTCAAGGGGCCCTCCGAGGAGCCCTGCGGCGAGTGCGACCCCTGCCGGGAGATCGCGGCCTCCTCCTGCCTCGACGTCCTGGAGATGGACGCCGCCTCGCACACCGGCGTCGACAACATCCGCGAGGTCATCATCGACACCGTGGCCTTGGCCCCCAACCGGGACCGCTACAAGGTCTTCATCATCGACGAGGCGCACATGCTCTCCACGGCGGCTTTCAACGCCCTGCTCAAGACCCTGGAGGAGCCGCCCCCGCACGTGGTCTTCGTGCTCGCCACGACCGAGGCCGCCAAGGTCCCGGCCACCATCGCCTCCCGCTGTCAGCGCTTCAAGTTCCGGCCCATCCCGGTGGAGGCCCTGCGCGATCATCTCGCCGCCCTGGCCGCCAAGGAGAAGATCGCCGCGGCTCCGGAGGCGCTGGAGCTCTTGGCCCGCAGCGCTGAAGGCTCTTTGCGCGACGCGGTGAGCCTGCTGGACCAGTGCCGCTCCTTCACGGACAAGTCCGTGACCGCGGAGCTCGTGCGCGAGATGTTCGGCTATGTCCCCGCGGACATGCTCCTGGGCCTGGCCCAGGCCCTGGCCGGCGGCGACGGCGCGGCTTTGGGCGCCTTGCTGCGCCAGGTCTACGAGGAGGGCGTGGAGCCCGCGCAACTGCTCAAGGATCTGCGCGCCGGACTGCAGGGGGTCTATCTCGAACGCGTGGGCCTCTCCGGCCGAGGGGACAAGGCCTGGAGCGAGGCGCTTGCGGGCGTGAGCTCCGAGAACCTGCGCTATCTTCTGGAGCGGGCCAACAAGACCTTGGAGGACCTGCGCTTCGCGGATTCCCCCAGGCTGACCTTGGAGCTGGGGCTTTTCGGCTGCCTGGAGGCGGCCGGGGACCTTGCGGCCTGGGTCAAGAGGCTTGAGGATCTGGAGCGGCGCTTGTCCTCCGGCGCGGTACCTATGCCGGCCCAGAGTGCCGCCCCGGCCCCCGCGCGTTCGACAGTCGAGGCATCTGCCCCTGCGCCTTCAGCGCAAGCAGCGGCACCCTCTGCGCAGATATGGTCCAAGCTGGTGGTCGCCGTCCGCGAGGAGAAGCCGTCATTGGCCGCCATCCTGGAGTCGGCGCGGCCCGTGCTCATGCCGAACGGCTCTTGGAAGCTGCTCTGCGCCAGGACCTTCGACGCGGAGCAGGTCAGGCGGGGCGCGGGGCTTATTGAGGCCAAATTGGCCACACTTTCCGGCGGCATCATCCGGATCGCCGCGGAGGTGGGTGATGCCGGCGGCGCAGGCGCCGAAGCCGTGGAGACCGAAGTCCCGGAACAGGAAGAGGCCGCGCCCGGCGGCGGGGTCTGGAAGGACGTGACCGAACCCGCAGGCAAGCCGGCCAAGGGCAGCACCTCGCTGTCCCGCGCGGAGAAGATCTTCGGCGGCACGGCCCGTTTCATCAAGAAGAAGCCCTCGGCATGAGGCGACTCGATTGAAGGACTGGGACCGGCTGATCGGCGCCTTGAAGAGACTCCCCGGTATCGGGCCCAAGCAAGCCGAGCGCCTGGCCCTGCACCTCATCCGGGCCTCTCCCGACGAGGTCGAGGCCCTGCTCGGCGCCGTGCGCGAGGCCAAGGCCGCCATCCGGCCCTGCCGCCGATGCTTCGATTACACGGACCGGGAGCTCTGCCGCATCTGCGCGGACCCGGGCCGGGACCAAGGGCTCCTCTGCGTGGTGGAGGCTCCGCAGGACGCGGCCGCCATCGAGCGCACTCGCGGCTACAGGGGGCTTTATCACGTGCTGCACGGGGCCATCTCGCCTTTGGACGGGGTCGGGCCGGAGACTCTGCGGGTGCGTGAGTTGATCGATAGGGTTCGGGCCGGCCGCGGGGTCATAAATGAGGTCATATTGGCCACAGACCCGGACACCGAGGGCGAAGCGACCGCTCTCTACGTGGCGGGACTGCTCAAGGAGCTGGGGACAGCCAAGGTCAGCCGCATCGCCCACGGCGTGCCCATGGGCGGAGATCTGGACTACATAGACGAGAGGACGCTGTCGCAGGCCATGTCTGGACGCAGGGAATTCTGACTGGAGGGACCATCATGAAACGCTATCTCATCTTCTTCGCCGCACTATCGCTGGGAACCGCTGTCGCGCTCCGGGCTCAGGACAACGAGTTCGCTCAGCCTCCGGCCGCGGCGCCGGAGGTCGTGGCCGAGCCGGTCCAGCCTACGGCTCCTGCTGCGGCGCCTAAGACCGAGGCCGCGCCCAAGGCCGCCGAGGCCAAGCCTGAGGCGAAGCCGGAAACCAAGCCCGAGGCGAAACCTGAGGCCAAAGAGGAACCCAAGGCCAAGGAAGAGCCGAAGAAAGAGGAGCCTAAGCAGGAGGTCAAGAAAGAGGAGCCCAAGCCGGAACCCAAAGCCGAGCCGAAGCCTGAGCCGGCCCCGGCCCCCGCGCCTGTCGTGGAGCCCAAGCCCGCGGCCAAGGGCAAGACCGCAGGCAAGCCGGCCAAGAAGGCTCCCAAGCAGCTTTCCCCGGAGGAGATACTGGCCAGCAGCTTCCAGACCCTGAAGTCCGGGGCCGAGGACCAGAATCCGGAGCTGCGCAACGCCGCGCTCGAGGATCTTCGGGTCTTCGTCCAGCAGCATCCGGACGCCGAGGCGGCTCCCGAAGCCTTGGGCATCCTCGCCCGGCAGGAGGAGTACCGGCCGGCCATGGTGGACTGGCTGCACCTGGCCTACGAGTACCCGGAATCCAACGTCGCCCTCAAGGCCAAGTCCGAGTACCTGGACCTCGTCAACAAGAGGATGAGCGGCAAGCTCAAGCCGGGCCTGAGCGCTTTGGCCAAGTCGCCTGACGCCGAGGACAAAGCCGAGCGCTTGGCCCAACTGGTCCTCGGCTTGGCGGAGAAATCCGGCGACGCCCTCTATGAGCCTGCGGCCGCCGAGATGCGCCGCTTCCAGGTCCGCTTCCCGGACTACAAGGAAAACGACCGCATCCTCTGGAGCCTGGCCCAACTGCACCTGGCCAACGGGAAGTACGCCGCGGCTCTGATGACCTACCGCGAGCTGCTGTCCTACCAGGGCAGCGCGTACCGGGAGAAGTCCCAGTTCGCCACGGCCGAGCTCTTCTCCGACAAGCTGAAGAGGTACAAGGAGGCGGTGGACGCCTACCAGTCCTTCCTCGATCTGTATCCTGAGAGCGCGCAGGTCCTCGATGCCCTGCAGCGCGTGGCCGTGCTCTACGCGGACCGTCTCGACCAGGCTCCGCTGGCCGTGGAGACCTACGAGCGCATCATCAAGCTCTTCCCCAAGACGGACGGGGCGCTCAAAGCCTTCAACGCGGAGGCCAAGCTGCAGCGCGACCGGCTCAAGGATTCGGAGGCCGCGGTCAAGACTTATGTGCGCATCACCGAGCAGTTCCGCTACCCGCAGGCCGCCGAAGCCCTGCTCAACGCCGCCGAATTGGCGCGCAAGGACCTCAAGGACTTCAAACGCGAGGTGGAGCTGCGCAGCAAGCTCGCCGCCGACTTCCCTCTGGTCAAGGAGGCTCCGGAGCAGCTCTACCAGGCCGCCCAAGTCCTGGAGGACGACGCCAAGGACCTCGACGGGGCGGTCAAGCTCTACCAGGACACGGCGTCCAAGTTCCCGGATTCCAAGCAGGGCAAGAAGGCGGGCGAGCGCGCCAACAAGCTCCTGCAGAAGAAAGGCTGATGCCGTTCTGTACCGAGCGAGGCGCCCGAAGGGCGCCTCGCAACCGGCGGCCCCCCGCGGGGGCCGCCGGTTCCGTTGGGGGGCAGGCCGTTCGTTAAGGGAGTCGTGCTGTTGTTGGGGGCGCCCCGCTGCGCCGTCAGGGCGCTCCCTACTGGTCCCCGAACACTCCGAATAGCCGCCGCGCCTCGGATTGGTTGTGCGAGCGGCAGAGCAGCCGGATGTTGGCGGGGTCGTTCGACGGGCCTCCCCAGGCGAAGGGGACCACATGGTCCCACTCCAGCCATGCCGTCTCCCCGCAGCGAACGCCGTCGGAGCCGATGTAGGCGCAGCGCCCCGAGTCCCGCCGCCACACCTCGTCTTGCACCCGTTTCGGGATATGGCGGCTTTCGGATGAGCTCGGCATGGGCTCCTTGCTCCTGACGAGTTTGCCTGGGAGCTCTTCTTCCACCAGACGCCTGAGCGCCTCACCGACCACGTCTTCCAGGCGGCCCAAGGGGAAACGGTGCCGGAGCAGGTCGCGGGCTGTTTCGAACCATTCTTGGACCTGCTCTCCGGCGGAGAAGGTGAAAACCACGCGTCTGTCTCCCATTTTCTGAGGGACAGTGGCATTGGACAATGCGAAGAGTTCGAAGGCCGGCGAAAGGGCCGCGCCGACTTGCGGGGCGGCTGCGGCAGGTGGGTCGGCGTCTTGCGATGAAGTCGCGGTAGGCAGCGCCCGGATGCGGTCTCTGGGCTCCTTCTCGGCGGGAGCGAGTTCCGCGACCAACCGTTCGACCTCTCGCGTGCTCCGGCGCGAGGCGCGCCGCAGCAGCCGCTCATGGTTCTCGGAGGTGAGCAGCGGTTCGAGCATCGCCACGCTGACCAAGTGCAGCTCTCCGCTGGCGAGCATGCGCAGGATCGAGGGGTACTTGCGCGCCGCGCGGGCGGTGCGCACACGCCTGATGGCATCGCTTTCAGCATAGCCGAGGCGGCGGGTGAGGTAGGCGAACACGGAAGAGTATCCTCTTTTCTGGCAGGCGTCGCGCTGGTCGAGTTCCCCCAGATGTAGGAGCAGGTCGATGAGACTGAAGCGCTCGGTCTCGGCCAATGCCTCTACCTTGCCGAGTAATGTTTCGTCGGATAGTTCGGAGAGGTCCATACTAACTATACGACTTGCGCATGGAAAAGTTCCCTTATGAAAGGGGCCAGGGCAAGGACATTGTCTCTGGTTCATCGGTTCTTTGATCCATTCGCTATGGGCGGGCTGGGCAATCGCAGGATAGGAAATGCGGATGGCGACCAGTCGTAAAAAATACGTTGCTTTCAAAATGATATTTTTACTTTTACCGCCAGCGCTGGAGGTATTGGCAAAAAGATGCTGCTGCTATAATCATAAACCTGCATTTTGGTCGCCGTGCTTTATCCTACAGTCCGGTTGACTCGCACGGAGGACCCGCGCTCATGGCTCCGCGCGGTTGCCGGCGGATTTCTCTTTTTGACAAAGAGCTATAATGCCGTTGATGACTGGGAACTCTACCGATGGCCTGAAGACTGGACCCGCCCAAGAGCATTCTTCGCAGCCGAAGGGGTAGCGGACATGACCAAGGCTGTCCGCCGATCGGAGATCCGGTTCGTCCTAGTCCGCCCCCGCGACCCCAACAACATCGGCGCGGTCGCCCGCGCCATGGCCAACTTCGGCCTGAGCGACCTCGTCTTGGCCGATCCCTATCCGCCGGTCTGGCGGGAGGCTCGTTCCGCCGTTGGCGCGGTAGACCTGCTCAAGCGCGCCAGCGCCCTCCCTCTGGAGGAGGCTGTCAAAGGCGCTGCCTTGGTCCTGGGGACCTGCGGGTCGGCGCGGCGGCTGCAAAAACCCGTGGTGAGCCTGCCCGGGCTCGGAGAGTTCCTGGGAGAACGGCTGACCGCCGGAGGGACGCTCGCGGTGCTCTTCGGCAACGAGAAGACCGGCCTGACGCGCGCGGAGCTCGGCCATTGCCACGCGGTGGTGCGCATCCCCACGGCGCCCGAGGTCCCGTCCATGAACCTCGGGCAGGCCGCCGCCTTGCTGGCCTATGAGCTCAGCCGCGGCGTCCGCGTCCCGCGCGCGGTGGCGCCCGACCTGGCCCCGGCCCCGGCCGAGCAGATCGAGGTCTTGGTGCGGGAGCACCTGCGGGCCTTCAAGGTCTTGGACTACATGCAGGGAGTCCCCGGGGCCGAGCAGTCCCGGCGGGTGCGCGACGCGCTCAAGCGCTTGCAGCCCTGCCGCAAGGACGCTGGCCTGCTTCTCGGCATCCTGCGCCGAGTCTAGATCCGTCTGGCCGTCACTGGCGCGTCGAGGGTCTCCCGGACCTTGCGCAGCAGCCGGGCGCGGCTGAAGGGCTTGGGCAGGAAGGCGATGCCCGGCCCTAGGATGCGGCCGTTGAGGACCGACTCCTCCGCGTAGGCCGAGGTGTAGAGCACTTTCATATCGGGGCGCTGCGCCGAGAGCCGCTCCGCCAGCTCCGGGCCGGTGAGCCCGGGCATGACCACGTCGGTCAAGAGCAGGTGCACCGGCCCGGGATGGCGCTGCGCCGCCTCCAGGGCCTCGGCGCCGTCCTTCGCGCCGAGGACCGTGTAGCCCTGCCGGCGCAAAAGCCGCTCGGCCAGCGCGCGCACGGGTGTCTCATCCTCGGCCAGGAGCACGGTCTCGCTGCCCCGAGGCACGTCTGCGGGCTCGGACGGAGACTTGGCGGACTTGGCCTGCTCGCAGCGCGGGAACTGGATGCGGAAGGTGGAGCCCCGTCCGGGCTGGCTCTGCACCGAGATGTCTCCGCCGCTCTGTTTGACGATGCCGAAGGCCGTGGAGAGCCCCAGCCCCGTGCCCTTGCCCTTGGGCTTGGTGGTGAAAAAGGGCTCGAAGATGTGGCTCAGGGTCCTTTCGTCCATCCCTTCGCCGGTGTCGCTGATCTCCAGGGCCACGCCGGGGCCGGCCGCGGGTCCCGGATGGTCCCGGTCCGGGCTCGCCTCCGGCCTCATGTTGCGGGTCGCGATGGTCAAGGTCCCGCCCATGGGCATGGCGTCGCGCGCGTTGAGCGCCAGGTTCACGACGACCTGCTGGAGCTGTCCGGGGTCCACCCGCACCAGGCCCAGGGCCGGCTCCAGGCGCAGGATGAGCTGGACCGGGGCGCCGACCAGGCGGCGCAGGAGGTCGGCGATGTCGGCCACGGCCTCGTCGATGTCGACGACCTGCGGCGCCAGGACCTGCCGGCGGCTGAAGGCGAGCAACTGCCTGGTCAGGGTCGAGGCGCGGTCCGCGGCCATGAGAATCTCGCGGGCGTCCTTATGCCGCTTGTCGTCCAGGGGGATATCCTCGGTCAGCAGTTCGGCGTAGCCGCGGATGGCGGTGAGGAGGTTGTTGAAGTCATGGGCCACGCCCCCGGCCAGGCGGCCGACGGCGTCCATCTTCTGGGCTTGGCGCAGCTGCTCCTCGAGCAGCTTGCGCTCCGTGGTGGGGACCACGGCCAGCAGGACCGCGGCGACCTCGCCCGCGGCGTCGCGCATGGGGCTGGCGATGATCTGCGACCAGATGCGGCGGCCGTCCGCGCCGCGCCCGGTGAGCTCGCGCTCCACGCGCTGGGCCCCGGAAGCGAAAGTCTCCCTGATGATGCAGTCGGCGTCCTCCTCCTCCCGCACCCCGAAGATCTCGTTGCAGGTCCGGCCCACGGCGTCCCCGAAGATGTCCTGCATGACCTGGTTGGCCCAGACGGTGCGATGCTCGCGGGAGAACACCGCCAGGCCCACGCCCGCGTGGCGTGTGACGGTCTCCAGACGGTCGCGCTCTGCGCTCAGGGCCTGCTCCGCTTCCCGGCGCCGGTCCTCCTGCTCCAGCTTCTCCAAGGCATAGGAAAGGTCCATGGCCAGCTCGGCCAGGAGCTTGACCTCCATCTCGTCGAAGAAGCCGACCTCCGCCGCGGCGATGCTCAGCACTCCCACGGGCCGGCCGCCGATGGTCAGGGGGAAGGCGGCGCCGGAGCGCAGCTGCGCGGCGCGGGCCAGCTTGTGCCAGGGGAGCATGCCGGGATCGGCCAGGATGTCGCGCAGCACCACGGGGCGGTTCTCGCGGATGGCGCGGCCGCTCAGGCCCCGCCCCTCCGTTACGTCGAGCGCCGATATCCAGTGCTGGGAGTAATGCCGGGCGGCCGTGCCGGCCCGCGCCGCCGGAACGACGCGGTTGGTGGCCGCGTCGATGAACCCCGCCCAGACCAGCGGGAATTCTCCCCGCTCGGCCGTGACGCGGCAGGTCTCTGCGATGAGCTCAGTCCGCCCGCGCGCGCGGACGATGGCGTGGTTGGCCGAGCTCAGGACCGTGTAGACGCGGTTGAGTCGGGCGATGCGGCCGGAGTCGGCCAGCTCGCGCAGCAGGTCGCTGTTGCGCTCGGCGAGCCAAGCTTTCTTGTGCCTCCGCCAGAAGACCCAGAACAGGGCGCACAGGATCATCCCCAGGCCCGCGGCAGCGGCATGCGCCAGGGCCGCCGGCCCGTACCAGTCGGTCATGGGCGACCTCCTTGACCTCTGTCCCTAATGATAGCGTTACGGGGTCAAATTTTCGGCAAGTCGGCGGGGTCCGGCCGGGCTACCAGTCGCGGCGCGCGCGGGAGAGCCCTTCGGCCAGGGTCCAGGGCGGGATCGCGATGAGGCCGGAGAGTCTTCCGGAATCCAGGGAGACGTCCCGCGGCCGGGGCGCGGCGAAGCGCGCCTCGGCCAAGCGGCACGGCTCGAGCAGGCTCTCCGGGAAGCCGAAGGCCCGGCAGACGGCCGCGCAGAACTCCTGGCGCGAGGCCCGGGTCGCCCCGGCCCAATGGAAAAGCCCGCCCAGCTCGGGGCGGCCCAGCAGGGCGGCCACGACCTCAGGCAGCTGGGCGCAGGGCGTGGGAGTGCGCCACTGGTCCGTGAAGCACTTGAGCGTCTGTCCGCGGGACAGTCTGTCGCGGACGGTGTCGAGGAAGCTCGGCCGGCCGCCGAGGGCTCGGCCGTAGACCGAGGCCACCCGCAGCACCGCCGCGTCCGGGCACTCGGCGAGCACCGCGTCCTCGGCGGCGAGCTTGGTGCGGCCGTAGACGCTGATGGGCCGGGGCCGGTCCGTCTCCTTGTACCAGGAGCCTTGGCCGTCGAAGACCAGGTCCGTGGAGAAGTGCACCAGGCGCGCTTTGAGCCGCCGGCAGGCCCGGGCCACGGCGTGCGCCCCGTCGGTGTTCACCCGGGCCGCGAGCTCCGGCTGGCGCTGGCATTCGTCCGGGTCGGCCAGCGCCGCGGTGTGGACCACGGCGGCAGGCGCCAGCGCGAGCAGGGCCCGCTCGACCTTCTCGGGCGCGCAGAGTTCGAGGCGCGTGCCCAGGGACTGCCACGGTCCCGAGAGCTCGCGCAGCAGGCGGCTGCCGATGAATCCCGAGGCGCCGGTGATGAGGAGCTTGGGCTCGGCCATGGGCCGTCATCCTTCCCGGCTGGGCGGGCCGAGAAGCTCCGCGAGCTCGGGGAACACCTCCGCGAAGTCCTCTCCTCGGATCCGGTCCAATCTCCGGGTGAGGCTCCGGAACATCTCCAGTGACGGCGCGTCCTGCGCGCCGAGCATGAAGTTGGTCGCGGCCTGCAGATCCAGCCGCAGAGAGCCGCAGGCGGCCGGCAGGGCGGCGCCGTAGGCCCGGTACCTCTGCGCGACCCGATCCTTGAGCGGCCCGGGGAGGATGACCAGCGAATAGCATCTGGGCACGCGCAGGATGTTCAAGCGGAAGGCCTCGGGGGCGATGAAGCCGCTCTCGCACCAGGCCTGGTGAAGATCGGGCAGGTGCAGCGCGTTCATCGCGCATAGGGTCGGAGCCAGAGAGAACTCCACCCTCGGACAGACCGCGAGCATCCGCCGCCGGTTGCGGACCGCCTGCTCCCAATCCTGCCCCTTGCGCAGGTACTCCCCGCGCCGGCCCATGCCGTCCAAGCTCGCGACCACGCGCACGGTCTCGAACTGGTCCCAGAGCTCCGCGAAGTCGCTGCCGCCGTGCGTCAGGGTCGAGAAGTTGGTGTTGTAGGAGAGCCGCACGTGGAACAGCTTCTTTTCGACGAGCAGAACGATGAGGCGCCGATGCTCCTCCGTGATCAGAGGCTCGCCTCCCGAAGACAGGTGGATCTCCTCGACGCCGGGGAGCAGCGGCTCGATCTGCCGGACCAGGTCCGCGGCGCCGGCGGCGCGCAGGATGTCCGTCCGGCCTTCCTCCAGGATGCCTATCCGTTGGGCGTCCGCGTACCAGGCGCTGCTGTTATGGGGGCCGCAGATCCGGCACCGGAAGTTGCATTCGTTGGAGAAGGTGAGGTCCAGGCAGGCCAGGTTGAGCCGCGCCAGGCTCCCGTCCTCGCGGGTCGCGGCCACCAGGGGAAAATGACCGGCCAGCCGGGTGTTGAGCGACTGGCGCAGACTGCAGGTGCCCCAGCGCTCCTCGTCGTAGCACCAGCGGCATCCAGGGCTCTCCCGCCCCGCCAGCATGTCCCGGCGGATGCGCCGCAAGGCCTCGCCGTCCCAGGCCTCCGCCAAGGTCCGGTCCCCCAGCCTGCCCACGGGCAGGCTCAGGTCGGCGACGCAGCAAGGGAAGATGCCGCCGTCGGCGCGCACGGTCAGGTTCGTCCAGGGCGCCAGGCAGAAGACCTGGGACCGCTTCAGGAGCTCCTCCATGCCTGTCATTATAGCGACTTCGGGCTCCCGCGGGGACCCGAAACAGGCCGCCCCGACAAGAACGGCCTGTCGGGGCGGGCGCTTTGCGGCTCGACGAGAGCTACTTCTTCTTGGCCGGCTTCTCCTTGACCACGGCTTGGGCCGCGGCCAGGATGGCGATGGGAACCCGGAAGGGCGAGCAGGACACGTAGCTGAAGCCCAGGGAGTGGCAGAACTCCACGCTCGCGGGCTCGCCGCCGTGCTCGCCGCAGATGCCGATCTTGAGGTCCTTGCGGGTCTTGCGGCCGCGCTCCACGCCCATGCGCATGAGCTCCCCGATCCCGTCCTGGTCGATGGTCTGGAAGGGGTCCGCGGGCAGTATGCCGTGCTTGAGGTAGTCGCCCATGAAGCCGCCGGTGTCGTCGCGCGAGAAGCCGAAGCCCATCTGCGTGAGGTCGTTGGTGCCGAAGGAGAAGAACTGCGCGACTTCAGCCAGGCGGTCGGCCACGATGCAGGCGCGCGGGATCTCGATCATCGTCCCCACCAAGTGCGGGATGACGCGCACGCCCTTGGCCTTGAGCACCTCCTGATAGACCTTCTCGACCAGGGCGAACTGGTTGTTCAGCTCCGTCTCCACGCAGACCACCGGGATCATGATCTCGGGCAAGGTCTTGATGCCTTCCTGGGCCAGCTCGACTGCGGACTCGAAGATGGCGCGGACCTGCATCTCGGTGACCTCGGGGTAGGTGATGCCCAGGCGTACCCCGCGGTGGCCCATCATGGGGTTGGACTCGCGCAGGCCGGAGGCGCGCTTCTCCAGCTCGTCGAGGCTGATGTTCAGGCTCTGGGCCAGCTCGGCGAGCTTCGCCGCCTCGTGCGGCACGAACTCGTGCAGCGGCGGGTCGATGGTGCGGATGGTGACCGGCAGGCCGGCCATGGCCTTCAAGGTCGCCTTGATGTCGGACTTGACGTGCGGGAAGAGCTCGGCCAGGGCGGCCCGGCGCTCCGCCTCGGTCTTGGACACGATCATCTTGCGCAGCTTGAAGAGCGGCTGCTCCGAGCCCTTGCCGTAGAACATGTGCTCCACCCGGAACAGGCCGATGCCCTCGGCGCCGAACTTGCGGGCGCGGGCCGCATCTTCCGGCGTGTCGGCATTCGCCCGGACCTTGAGGCGGCGCAGCTGGTTGCAGACCTTGAGGAAGTCCTCCAGGATCTGGTTGGACTCGCTGGCGTCGAGCATGGGCATCTCGCCTTCGTAGACCAGGCCCTTGGAGCCGTTCAAGGTGATCCAGTCGCCTTCCTTGAGGACCTTGCCGTCCTCGGTCTTGACGGTCTTCTTGTGCAGGTCGATCTCCAGGGCGCCGCAGCCGACCACGCAGCACTTGCCCCAGCCGCGGGCCACCAGGGCCGCGTGCGAGGTCATGCCGCCGCGGGCGGTGAGGATGGCCTGCGCCGCGCGCATG
The DNA here is from genome assembly GCA_026388095.1 of Elusimicrobiota bacterium. Lineage (NCBI taxonomy): Bacteria > Pseudomonadati > Elusimicrobiota > Elusimicrobiota bacterium. The sequence continues at coordinate 109,094 of JAPLKL010000067.1, forward strand.
CCTTCCACGTCCTCGGGGTTGGTCTCCTCGCGGACCAGGATGACCTTCTTGCCTTCCTTGGCCCAGGCCACGGCGTCGTTAGCCGTGAAGACGATCTGGCCCTTGGCTCCGCCCGGGCCCGCGGGCAGTCCCTTGCCCAGAGGCTTGTGCGTGGCCTCGGCCTTGGGGTCCACGATGGGGTGCAGGAGCTCGTCGAGCTGGGAGGGGGTCACGCGCATCGCCGCCTCGTCCTTGCTGATGAGCTTCTCCTTGAGCATGTCCAGCGCCACCTTGACGGCGGCGGGGCCGTTGCGCTTGCCCACGCGGCACTGCAGCATGTAGAGCCGGCCCTTCTCGATGGTGAACTCGATGTCGAGCATGTCCCGGTAGTGCTTCTCCAGGCGCTTGACGATGTCCGCGAGCTCCTTGTAGACCGCGGGCATGAGCTGTTCGAGGCTCTTGAGGTCGCGGGACTGGTCGCTGCGGGAGGCCTCGTTGATGGGCTCGGGGGTCCGGATGCCGGCCACCACGTCCTCGCCTTGGGCGTTGACCAGGAACTCGCCGTAGAAGCGGCAGTCGCCGGTGCCCGGGTTGCGGGTGAAGCCCACGCCGGTGGCCGAGTCGTCGCCCATGTTGCCGAAGACCATGGACTGCACGCTGACCGCGGTGCCCCACTCCTCGGGGATGCCTTCGATGCGGCGGTAGGAGACGGCCCGCTTGCCCATCCAGGAGGCGAAGACCGCGCCGACCGAGCCCCAGAGCTGTTCCATGGGGTCGTCCGGGAAGGGCTGGCCCAGGACTTCCTGGACCTTGGCCTTGAACTTGGAGCAGAGCTCCTGGAGGTCCTGGGCGGAGAGCTCGGTGTCGAGCTTGACGCCCTTGCGCTTCTTGGCCTCGTCCATGATCCGCTCGAGCTGGCGGCGGATGCCCTGGTCCTCGGCCGGGGTGATGTTGGCGGCCTTCTCCATGACCACGTCCGAGTACATCATGATCAGGCGGCGGTAGGCGTCGTAGACGAAGCGCTCGTTCCTGGTCTGGGCGACCATGCCGGGGATGGTGGCCTCGGTGAGGCCGCAGTTGAGGATGGTCTCCATCATGCCGGGCATGGACTTGCGCGCGCCGGAGCGCACGGAGACCAGCAGAGGGTTCTGAGCGTCGCCGAACTTCTTGTCGGTGAGCTTCTCCACGCGGGCCAGGTTGTCGCTGACCAGCTCGCGCAGGCCCTTGGGATAGGTGCGCTTGTTGGCCCAGTAGTAGGTGCAGACCTCCGTGGTGATGGTGAAGCCGGGGGGCACGGGCAGGCGCAGGTCCGGGTGGCCGGCCATCTCGGCGAGATTGGCGCCTTTGCCGCCCAAAAGGTTCTTCATGGACTCGTTGCCGTCGGCTCTGCCGCCGCCGAAGAAATAGACGGGCTTGCCGATCTTCACGGACTTGGCGGACGAGGTGCTGGATCTGCGGGACAGGACGGATGCTGGCATGTTGGAGGGCCTCCTTGGTGGACGACGGAAGAGATTATAGGAATTAGGCCGCGGGCCTGTCCACGCGGAGCCCCTGCAGCTCGCGATGGAGGCGGCCGAAGTCCAGGGGCTTCCTGAGATAAGCCCGCGCCCCCAGCAGAAGGGCGTCTTTCCCGGAGCCGGGGTCGCCAGCGCCGCTCATGACCAGGACCGGGGCGCTGGTCCAGCGGGCGAGCTCGGGTATCGAGCGCAGGCCGGTCATTCCCGGGAGGATGTTGTCCGTCAGGATGGCGTCATAGCGGCGTTCGCGGACCAGCGCGATCGCGTCCTCCGCGCTGGAGACGCCGTCGGCAGCGTAGCCCAGGCAGCCCAGTTTCCCCGCGCATTCGAGCAGGTGTTCGGAGTCGTCTGCGACGATCAGCAGCCGGAATCCGGACGGGTTCTTCAGGATGGGGAGACCCCGAAATGCATGCCGACTCCGGCGTCGGCCACGATCTCCTGGAAGCGCTTGAGCGCGCTCTCCGGATTGTTGTCCAGGCCGTCCACCTCGATGCAGAACAGGTCGCTCTTGGGGTTGGCCCGCGTGAGCCCCTTGACGTCCTTGAGCTTCGGGATGAGGCGCCGCTGCACGCGCACGCCGTAGTACCGCGAGGTGATGGGGCGTATCTCCACGATCCCGGGGCCCGCGTTCGGGATCTGCGGGATCCGGGCCGCCGCTTTGGCTGTTCGGGTCTTCATCTCAGCCCTCCTCGGCCATCATATGCTTATATGACCGGGTATTCATATATGAGCTAGAAAAATATCACCTTCAGACCTGCCCGAGATGGGCCAGCACGCTTTGGCTCTCTTTCAATTTCTTGCGCAGGATCTCGGCGATGGGCCGCAGGACGTGGAAGATGTCGGCGTCGCGCACGGAGTAGAACACCGTCGCCTTCTCCTGCCGGGAGGAGAGTATCCCCGCCATCCGGAGGATGGAGAGATGCTTCGACAACCCCGATTGTTCGACGCCGAGCCCTTTGACCATCTCCCCGACCGACGCCTCCCGGCTCTTGAGGTGTTCGATGATCTGCAGGCGGAGCGGGTGCGCCAGGGACTTCAGGAAATCGGCCTTGATCTTGAAGACGAGGTTCTTGTCCTTCATCTGTCTATATGATTATATGAGAATTATACCATATCACCGGACTTCACGGCAGGCCGCGGGCCCGCGCCCTTGTTCGAGCCGGTCCCGGTAGTAGCGCGCCAGGGCCAGGTAGAAGCCCGGGATGCGCTCGTCCGGGAGGCTCTCCGCCGCCGTCACGGCCTGCCGGTACTGCTCCAAGGCCTCCCGGCAGCGTCCCTTGGATTCCAACAAGGAGCCCAGATTGACGCGGGCCGCGATGTCGGCGGGGTCGAGGGCCACGGCCCGCGAGAGGTCCTGCCAGGCGGGGCGGGGCTTGCCGGCCAGCGCGCGCTGCGCTCCCCGCACGGTCAAGGCGTCGGCGCGGCGCGTCCCGCGCACCACGAGCTCGTCCATCAGCAGCGCCGCCTCCGGGAACCTCTTGAGCCCCTGGAGGGCTATGGCCTGCTGCCGGACGGTCTGGGAGGAGGCGACCATGGCCTGGTCCAGGAGTCCGCGATCCCCGTCCATGAGGGCCTGGTCGATGAGTATCCGGGCTTGGATGTCCGGGTCGGCCCCCGGCAGGCGCAGGGCGCGCTGGAGGCCGGCTGCGGCCGAGGCCTTGTCCTGCGTCTCGGCGCAGCGCAGCAAGGAGAGGGGGCTGGCGGGCACGCGGCAGGGGAAGCTCAGCCAGGCGGCTTCGACGCCGAGATAGCCGGCGCAGAGCAGATGCAGAGCCGCCAAGACGCCGGCCAGGGCCGCAGCCAGCCAGCCGGGCGGCTCCGCGGGAGGCAGGCCGGCCGAGGGACTGCGCGCCGCGCGTCGCCAGGCTTCGGCCAGGGCGCAGCCGGCCAGGACCCCCAGGCAGGGCAGCACCGGCTCGAAATAGCGCGGCTCCCAGGACATGGGGCTGTGCGCGATGAAGAAGTAGAGCGCGACCGCGGCCAGCAGCTTCGGCCGCGGGTCGCGGCGCTTCCAGAAGAGGAGCCCGCAGGCCAGGAGCCACAGGACCCAGTGGAGCCTCAAGGCCAGGACGAAGCGCTTCAACGTGGAGGCCAGATAAGAGGCCGGGTGCTCGCGTATCCCGGCCAGCGCCATGTCGCGCATGCGCTCGACCGGTCCCGGGGAGGCCAGGGGAGCGGTGTCGAGCTTGCCGGCCAGCACGTCCTGGTAGCCGTAGCCCGGGGTGTTCTCCACGTAGCCCAAGGAGGCGGCGTAGAGGTTGCGGGAGGCGGCGCCTTGCTCCAGCGGGAGGAAGGCGCGGAAATGCCGGTAGTTGCGGGCGGTCCAGGGCGCCAGCAGCAGGTAGGACGCGGCCAGCAGCAGGGCGGCCCCGCGCCGCAGGCGGCGCAGTTCCGCGGACCAACAGAAGACGGCCAGCAAGAACGGGGGCAGGAGGAATAGAGTCGAGCGGCACAGCAGGCTCAGCGCCACCGCTGTCCCGGCCAGAGCCGCTCCGGCCGCCTTGGGGCGCCGCTCCCAGCAGAGCAAGGCGGCGCACACGGCCAGGACCAGCAGGCAGAAGAAGGGCTCGATGTTGTAGCTGGGCACTTCGGCGATGAGGCGCGGGTCCAGGGCCACGAGCAGGGCCGCCAGGAGTCCGGCCAGCGGGGAGTGGATGAGCAGTGCGAGCCAGGCCGCGGCGGGGATGGCCGCGGCCGAGAGGAGGGCCTGCCAGCGCGGGAAGGGGATGCGCACCGGGAACCAGCTCTCCCGGGTGAGCGCGATGAAAGAGGGGAAGAGGGGGCTGCGGAAGGCGCTGGGCTGGTCGTTCTCTCCCAGCAGCCGGTGCGAGACGAGGTTGTCGGCCAGCACGGTGTAGTCGGGGCGCGCGAAGAGCAGCGGGCCGCCGCTCTTCTGCCAACGCAGGGCCAGGCCGCAGAGGCAGATGAGGCCGAGGCAGGAGAGCCAGACGCCGCGGCGCATGCGCATAGGGCTATGGTATCATAGCGGCATGTCCAGCGCGCGCCGGTTCCTGCCCCTGTGCCTTCTGCTCTTGGCGGGCTGCGTGGAGCCCCCGCCGCATCCGGTCAAGGCCCCGCCCGGCAAGGTCCTGACCGGCATCGACGTCCTGGAGGCCGGCGGCTTCCAGGAGCTGCGGGGCCGCAGGATCGGCCTCATCACCAACCACACGGGGCGGGACTCCCAGGGCCGCGCCACGGCCGAAGTCCTGGCCGGCGCCCCGGGCGTGACGTTGGTCGCCATCTTCTCTCCCGAGCACGGCTTCAACGGCGTGGTCGAGGACGCCAAGGTGAGCTCGACCTCCGTGAGCCTGGCCGGGCGCGACATCCCGGTCTACAGCCTCTACGCCGGCGGCCTGGCCGGCATGCGGCCCAAGCCTGAGGACCTGCGCGGCATCGACACGCTGGTCTTCGACATCCAGGACATCGGCGCCCGCTTCTACACGTACCTGGCGACCATGGGCATGGCCATGGAGGAGGCGGCCAAGGCCCACGTTGCCTTCATCGTGCTGGACCGGCCCGACCCCATCAACGGGAGCGTGGTGGAAGGGCCCATGCTCACCGACCTGGAACTGCCCAAGCTCTCGCCCACCTCCTATTTCCCGGTGCCGGTCCGGCACGGGCTGACCGCGGGCGAGATGGCGCAGCTGCACAACGAGAAGGCCCACGTCGCCCATCTGCACGTCGTGCGCATGCTGGGCTGGAAGCGCGGGATGTGGTACGACCAGACCGGCCTGCCCTGGGTCGCGACCTCGCCCAACATGCCCGACCTGGCGGCCGCGACCCTCTACCCGGGCTTAGGCCTCTTCGAGGCCAGCAACCTCGCCGTGGGCCGCGGTACGCCCCACCCCTTCGGCTGGGTCGGGGCGCCCTGGCTCGATTCCAAGCGCGCGGCGCGCAGGCTCAGCGACGCCCTCCTGGACGGCGTCACCTTCACGGCGCAGGACTACACCCCGACCAAGTCCGTCTACGAGGGAGAGCTCTGCCACGGGATACTCATCACCATCACGGACCGCGAGACGCTGCGGCCTCTGGCGTTGTTCCGGCACCTCGAACAGACCCTCACCGAACTGCACGGACAGGATTTCCAGTGGAAGTGGGAGGAGGTCCGCAAGATGACCGGCTCCGGCGAGTTCCAGCGCATCTGCGAGCGCGGCCACGACCGCATCAAGATCATGGAGCTCTTCAACCGGGGCGCGGAGAGGTTCGAGAAGTCGCGCCGGCCGTATCTGCTCTACTGATCGGTGGCCCGAAAGGGACTTATTCCGCCGATAAGCAAAATGAAAGATAAATATCGGATGGGTGAGCCGCAGATCGAAGCACTTTTACAATATGCCAATAACATCATTGCCACATTAAGAGGGTCGTTTTTGGTTCTGGATAAGAACTTGCAAGTTATTTCCGCCAACCAAGCGTTCTATGCCACCTTCAAGGTCGTGGAGAAGGATACGATAGGCCGGCTGCTTCCCGATCTGGGCAATAGACAATGGGCTATCCCGAAACTGCTCATCCTGCTTAAAGAGATCCTTCCGGAAAAGAAAGCTGTAAAAGATTATGAAGTCGAGCATAAGTTCGAGCAGATCGGCGAGCGAGCCATGATCTTGAATGCCTGTCAGATGCGTGTCACTAAAAAAATAGCCGGGGCCATAGCGGCAGGAATAAGAGAAGCAGCGGCAGAAGAAGAGGAAGAAGGAGAAGAAGATCTGATCCTGCTGGCTATCGAAGACATAACTCAACGCAAACAGGTGGAAGAGAAGATAACAAAACTGAATGCGGAGCTCGAAGAGCGCGTCCTGCAGCGCACATCGGAGTTGTCGAGAGCTGTCAAGGAACTGGAGGCCTTCAGCTACTCGGTCGCGCACGATTTGAAGGCCCCGCTCAGGGCGATGTCGGGGTTCTCGAATATCCTCTCCGAAGACTATGCTCCCAAGCTCGACGATAACGGCAGGAGATTGATCGGTGTCATTAAAGACAACGCGAGAAATATGGGGCAGCTTATCGATGATCTCCTCAAGTTGTCTCATTTGCTGAGACAGGAGCTGGACATCGTCGATATAGACATGACGACGCTCGCGCAGTCCGTGTCTCGTGAGTTGGGTGGGGAGCTCTTTGGCGGCCGGGCGATAGAAGTGTCCGTAAAACCGTTGCCGCTCGCGCGTGCCGACCGCACTCTCGCAAGGCAGATATTCACGAATCTTATTTCAAATGCCATAAAATTCGCTTCCCACAAAGACAACGCCCTTATAGAGATCGGGGGATACGACCAGGGCCGGGAGCATGTCTATTACGTCAAAGATAACGGCGCGGGATTCGACATGAAATACGCTGATCAGCTCTTCGGGGTGTTCCATCGGCTTCACGCGCAGGACGAGTTCAGCGGCACCGGGATAGGTCTTGCGATCGTCAGTAACGCTGTTCGTCGCCACGGAGGCACGGTGTGGGCCGAGGCAGAGACTGATAAAGGGGCCACGTTCTATTTTACGCTGCCCAAAGGAGGTCAAGATGAATGATGGTGAGCAGATAGAGGTGCTTTTGGTCGAGGATAATCCAAATGATGTCGAGCTTATCATGAGAGCTTTCAAGAAGCACAACCTTGCCAACAAGGTCCATTTGGCTAAAGATGGCGCAGAGGCGCTCGATTTCGTGTTCTGTACCGGCGCCTATAAAGACAGGGACATCCGAAAGCCGCCCAAGGTCGTCATCCTCGACCTGAAATTGCCCAAGGTCAGCGGGAAAGAAGTCCTTAAGCGCATGAAGTCTGATGAGAGGACCAAGACCATGCCGATCGTGGTCATGACATCTTCCCAGGAAGAGAGCGATGTCGTTGAAAGCTATAATTACGGCGTCAACAGCTATATCGTCAAGCCTGTCGATTTCGAGAAGTTCGTCGATACGATCCAGGGACTCGGCATGTACTGGCTCTTCATCAATAAGCCGCCCGTGGTCTAAGCGGTCATGGATGGACCCCTTTGTCCAGCCCCTAGGCAGGGAAGGCACGTGAGGATCGACTTCTTCCGTCCGGGCCAGGCCTTCCTGCTCCTGGCCGCGGTCGTGCTGACCCTGGGACTGTTCCGCATATCCGGCATAGGCTTCTACAACGACGACTACGTCCTGCTCGCGGCCATGGCCAAGGTCCCGGGCGCCGGGCTCCTCGGCATCATGCGCAGCCTGACCCAAGAATGCGGCGCCCTGTTCTGGACGCGGCCGGTGGACATGATCTACCTGCCGCTCCTTTACCGCCTATTCGGAACCGATCCCTTGCCCTACCAACTGCTGTCCCTGGGCCTATCCCTGGCCTGGGTCTGGGCCTTCTATCGCTTCCTGCAAGAGACCGTCTCCGGGCCCTCCCTGGCCCTGGTCGCCGCCCTACTGGCCGCTTTGCACCCGGCGCATGACGCGACCCGACTTTGGTTCTCAGCCAGCATAGCCCCGGCCGCGCTCCTGGGGACCCTGACCGCCATGCGCTTATACAGGGCCTGGCGGCAGAACGGCGGTTGGGCCAGGCTCGCCGCGGCCCTGGTCATATTCGCAGCAGCCACGCTCTTGTATGAGGCGGCCGCGCCCTTGGTCTTCCTGCTCGCCTGGCCTGAATACGCGGCCGCCCGGCCGGGACGCTCTCTGACGCAGGCCGGCCGGGCCGCGGCCCTGCGCTGCGTCCCGATGTGGGGCATGTTCCTGGTCTTGATGGCCTACCAACGCATCCTGGTCCCCCGGTTCATGGGACTGGAGCGCCATCCCGTGTCATTGAGTCTGGGCCATGCGCTCAAGACCTTGACCACGGGCCTGGAATGCTGCCTAGGCAACCGCATGCTGCATCTGATGTCCAAGCAAGCCGCCTACGCGGCCGGGGATTTTCACTCCTGGGATTGGCTGCTCCTGGCCGCGGCCGCGGCCGCGCTGGTCTGGGCGCTGCGCCGGTCGGCCACGCCTGAGCCTCGCCTGGACGGCATGATCCCGGCGGCGGCCGCGATCTGGATAGTCCTGGGCTATCTCCCTTATTTCTTCGACCGGGCCTATATCCCCGCGATATTCGACGCCCGCAACCGCTTCAACCTCAGCGCCTGCGCAGGCGCGGCCCTGCTGCTGGCCTGGGTCTGGAACCGGGCCGCGATCAGCGAGCGGCCCGTCCTGAGGCGCGGGGCCACGCCGGTCCTGGCCGCATTCCTGGTCTGGTCCCTGCTCGCGGGCTGGGCCTCCAACGCGCAGTGGGCCCGCGCCTACGGACTGCAGCAGGAACTGCTGTCGGCCCTGACCCAAGCCCGCCCGGCCCGAACCGGGAACATCCTGGTGTTCGGGGTGGGCCCCGGCCCGGGCTCGGGGATGGTGTTCGATTCAGGCTACGACCTGGAATACGCGCTGCGCCTGCGTCCGGACGCGGGCGGCCTGCAAGCCCTGCTGGCCCAAGGCCGGGTGCGATTCGAGCCGGAGGCGGCGGTCGTCGGGGGGAAGCGACTGCCATATCGAGATCTGCGCGCCTACGACCATCAGACCCGGCGCTGGAAGGACATCCGCAGCGCCGCGGACGGCGCTGATTGGGTCAGCGCGCTAAAAGCCTGAGCTTGGCCGCGTGCTGGGCCGGGTGCAAGAAGAAGAAGTTGGTGTCCACCGTGGATTCGTCCACCTTGGGGCATTCCGATAAGCGCCCCTCATCCAGCCGGAAGCAGCGGTAGCCCAGCTCCGCGAGCAGGGCGATGATGTCGTTGGGATGATACTCGAACTGCGCCGCCCATTTGCGCAGCATCTCCGAGAATATGACCGGGCGGTCGCGGCCGATGGTCTCCCGGCCTCCGCGCAGCACGAACAGCTCCGCGCCCTCCACGTCGCATTTGATGAAATCCACCCGCAATCTCTCTTCCCGCGTGAAATCATCCAGCCGGCGTACGCGGCAAGCCAACTCGCGCACGCCTTCCCGCCCGGATAGATTGGCTGCGGAAGCGTTGGCCGAGCCCTCGGGGTAGAAATAGAAGGTCTGCGTCGCTTCTTTTTCGCCCAGCCCGAAATCCAAGCAGCGCACGTTGGACGCTCCGTTGATGCGCACGTTCTCCTGCAGGTCCTTGTAGGTGCCGGCTATGGGCTCGAAAGAGAAGACCCGGATGTCGGGCTTGCGGCGCGCCAAAGTCAGGGCGTACCAGCCGATGTTGGCGCCCACGTCGAACACGGTCGCCTCCTGGTCCAGGAGCATGAGGCAGGCCTCGATGTATTCGCGCTCGTACGTCCCGAAATTGAGCATCTCCAGGGGCGCCAGACGGCGGTCGCCCTGGGCGCAGACCAAGCGCAGCCCGGTGTCCCGCACCGTCATGAGCACCCGCCCATCCGTGATCTCGATGGAGGAGATGTCCGTGTCTTTCAAGAACCGCGCGTACTCATGCAATATGCCGTGATGACGGTACATGGCCTCTATGTAGTCGGGCTTGGATATCGCGGAGCGTCCGTAAGCGCGGCGCAGTTCGTCTAGGTTCATAGGTTGTAGGCCAAGGTGCGGCGCAGGCCTTCCTTCAGGGTATAGCGCGGCCGCCAGCCCAGGCCGCGCAGGCGCGACAGGTCAGGACAGATGCGGGAAGGCGCTCCGCCCGGGGGCGGGCAGCCGGACGGGCGCCGCAGCACGCGCAGGCGCCGCTCCGGGAACGTCCGCACCAGGAACCGCGCGAAATCCGACACGCTGAGCGCGGCCCGGTCATGTCCCACGTTATACGCCTCGCCCTCCGCGCCGCGCAGGAGCACGGTGAAGAACGCGGCCGCGGCGTCGGCCAGATAGCAGAAGGAGCGCACGACCCGCCCGTCGCCCTTGAGCACGATGTCGCGGCCGCGCACGATGTCTCCCACGAAATCGCTGAACACCCGGCCGTCGTGCAATGGCATGCCCGGACCATACGTATGGAACGGCCGGACCACCCGGAAGGGCACGCCGTATTGCCGGTGCCAGGCCGCGCACAGGCTTTCGCCCGCGCGCTTGCTCTCGGAATAGCAGGAACGGACGGCCAAGGGGTCCACCGGCCCCCAGCGGTCCTCCCGGATGCGGCCCCAAGCCGCCGGGACCTCGCCGTAGACCTCGCTGCTGCTGAAATATAGGAAGCCGGCGCTCTTCCGGGCTCGGGCCAACTCCAACAGACGCCAAGTGCCCAGGATGTTGGGCGCCAAGGTGCCGACCGGATCGCGGCGGTAGTAGCGGGGGCTGGCCTGGCTGGCCGCGTGGATGATGTAGTCCGGCGCGAGACGCGCGGGCAGCGGCCCGGCCGCGTCCGCGACCACGAGACGCAGATCGCGGCGGCCGCGATAGTGAGCGAATCGGCGCCGGGCTTTGGCCCCGTTGCGGACCAGGCCGACCACGGTCACGCCCAGCTTGCGCGCCTCATTAAGGAAGAGCAGGGTCTCGGCCATGTAGGCGGGCAAGAAACCGCCGGCTCCCGTGATCAGCACCGTGCTGCCCGCCAGGCGCCGGAAAGGCAGGCCCAGGCCGGCTAGCCCGCGGAGGTCTTCCGTGACGACAGGATGTCGCATCAGAGATTGATCTTGTCTTGGATGAACCCGCGCGGCATGCGCAGGCTCTGCGCGTATATCTTGCGTATGTACTCCCCGATGATGCCGATGGCGCAGAGCTGGGCGCCGGCGAAGAAGGTTATGAGCGTGGCCAGAGTCGTGAACCCATGCGGGGCCTGGCCCGGGAATATGAACTTGGCGGCGACCAGGATCACGGTCATAGCGAAACCGAGTGCCGCTAGCAGGAATCCCAGCACGATCACGGCCCGGATGGGCACGGCCGTGGTGGAAAGCAGCCCGTTGATGGCGTAGGCGACCAAGGCCGGTAGGCCTTGGCTGGAGCGCCCGCCGCTGCGCTCGACCCGGCGGTAGGGCACGGCCTTCTGGGGGAAGCCCACGTGCGCCACGATGCCGCGCAAATAGGGGTCGTCGTCGCCGTATTCCCGGAACGCGTCCAGGACCCGGCGGGAAGTCAGGCGGAACTCGCCGGCGTTGCGGGGCAGGGACACGTCGGACAATGCGGAGACGATGCGGTAATACAGCCGCCGCACCGCCTGCATGAGCGCGCCTTCCTCGCGGGCCAGGATCTGCCCGTAGACCACGTCGTAGCCCGCCTCCCAGCCCCGGATGAACTCCGGGATGACCTCGGGCGGGTCCTGCAGGTCGGCTTGGATCAAGACCGCCGCGTCCCCGCGCGCCTGCGCAAGCCCTATCATGATGGCGCGATTGGCCCCGATATTGCGGGAGAACCTCAGGGCCTTGACCTCGGGATGGACCGCCCCCAGGCCGCGCAGCAGTTCGAAGGTCCGGTCCGCGGAGCAGTTGTCGGTGTATATGTGCTCGAAATCGTAGCGCTCGCGGAAAGGCGCCGCCGCGGTGCGGACCCGCTCGAAATGCCGCTCCACATTGGCCTCTTCGTTGAAGCAGGGAGTGACTATGGAGATCAGCCGTTTCGCCATGACCTAAGTTCCTTGGGCGGGAGGCAGCAACGCTCGGATGCGAGACCCCAGTTGCGCGTCTGAAAGACCATGCTCGGACAGAGCATATTGGTAGGAACCGCAGCGTGTCGGGAATTTGTCCTCGAGGGAAAGACTGTGGATCCTGGGCCGGTGCGCTACAGCGTCCCCGAGGCACAGCGCGTCCAAGACCAGGGCAGCCAAGCCTCCGTAGCGGCTATGCTCCTCCACGACCACGACCACGGAGAACCGGCCGAGCATCTCGGGGAGACGCTCTCCGACGGGCTTGAGCTGCGGCATGGAAACGCAGGCCAGATCGAGTTCTTTGGCAATCCTCAGGCAGGAGCTGACCATGGAACCGGTCGCCACCAGGCAGACCTTGCGGCCGGAGCCGGTACGCAAGAAATGCGGGTCTGTGGAGTCCAAAGGACCATCGTGCGCCACCGACCGGTCCTCTTTGCCGATGCGGATGTAGCTGGGCCCTTGGTAGCGCATCGCGGCATCGTAACACACCTGCATCTCAGCCCGGTCGGTCGGAGAATAGATGCGCAGATTGGGCATGGCCGCCACGGCGGCGATATCTTCGCCGCATTGGTGGGTCACCCCCCAGGTCGAATAGACCAGCCCCGCCCCGTCTCCCAGCACGACGACCGGCAGCCTGGAAACGCAGAGATCGAGCTTGATCTGCTCGAGGACCCGCATGGGGACGAAAGCCGCCAGCCCATAGACCATCGGTTTGAAGCCCACGCGCGCCAAGCCCGCCGCGATGCCGATCATGCCTTGCTCCGCGATGCCGGCATTGATGAATTGAGCCGGACGTTCGCGCCGGATCTGGTTGAACAAGACACAGCCATGATCTCCCGAAAGCATGACAAAAGACGGGTCTCGGACGGCCGATCGCGTGATGAGGTCCGATAGAAGCGCTCGCATCAGCGTGCCAGCTCCGCAAGCGCCCGCGCCAGGGTCTGCTCGGTCAGTTGGGTGTAATGCCACTGGTTGTCGCCTTCCATGAAGGAAACGCCCTTCCCCTTGACCGTCCGCGCGACCAAGACTTGCGGCTGCCCGGCGGCGCGGCTGATGAGATCCTCCAAGGTCGTCTCAAGAGCCTTGGTGTCATGGCCTCCACATTCCGCGGCCGCAAGTTTGAAGGCCCGGAATTTGTCCAGCAGCGGCTCCATATCGAGGATGTCCTTGGTCCGCCCCAAAGCCTGCCACTGGTTGGCGTCGACGACCACGGTGAGGTTGTCGAGTCCATGGTGCGCGGCGAAGGCGAACGCCTCCCACATGGAACCCTCATTGAGTTCTCCGTCTCCGACGATGCAGTAGACCCGCTGTCGGGTGTCGCGGCGCTTGAGGCCCAGGGCGATCCCGACCGCCACCGGAAGGCCGTGCCCCAAGGACCCGGATGTCGCCTCGATCCCCGGCGTGCCGGCCTCCGCCAACCCCCGAAGCTCGGAGCCATCGGAGAAGTAGCTGTCGAGGTGCTCCTGAGTGAGCCAATTCAGCTCGCGCAGGCAGGCGTAGAGGGCCATGGCGCCGTGACCCTTGGACAGCACCAGATAGTCGCGCCCTGGATCGCCGGGGTCGAGCGGGTTGAAGCGGAGGAATCTGGAGTAAAGGACCGCCAGGATCTCGATGAGCGAAAAAGCGCAGGCGATGTGGACCGCCTGTCCCCGGTAGGCCATGTGCAGGACGTGCCGCCGCAGGTCGGCTGGCTGGAGGGCGGGCCGAGGATCCGGATTCAGCATGACTCATGATAACATTTCATCGGGATTGCCCGGCAGCGGCAGGCTGGCTGCGATGAAAAGAATTATACTAATCGTATGAAAAAGCATCTCCCCTGGCTGGCGCACGCTCTCGGCATCCTCCTCTTGGCGGCTCTCGTCCTGGGAGCGTCGTCGCGCGCCCCGCGCCTGCGCCGGAGCATCGACAACTCCGTCCAGAACCTCCTCTACCGGCTGCGGGGAGCCCAGCCCGGGGACCCGCGCATCGTGCTGGCCGCCATCGATGACGAGTCGCTCTCCCGCATCGGGGCCTTCCCGTGGCGCCGGTCCGTTTGGGCGCGCCTGATCGACCGTCTGACCCGGCTCGGGGCGCGCACCATCGCCTTCGATGTGATGTTCCTGGAACCTTCGGCCTACCCGGCCGACGACAAAGCCCTGGCCGAGGCGACCCGAAGGTCGGGCCGGGTCATCCATGCCGCGATCCTGAACCGGAGCCGGGATGGCCGGCCCGAGGAGCGCCTGGACTCCCTGCCCATCGTCGCGCGCGGCGCCGCGGGGGTGGGAAACGTCTCCGTCACCGCGGAGATCCAGCCCGACGGCACGATCCGGAGCTATTCGACCAGGATGCGCTCCTCAGGACATCCGGACACCTTCCCCATGGGCTTGGTGGCCGTCGCCCATTATCTCCACCAGGATCCCCAGCAGTTGGCGGCGGCCCTGCCGGCCAGGCTCCGTCTCAACTACCGAGGGTCTTGGGCGGACCGGAGCTTCACGGTGATCCCCGTCTGCCACATCCTCGACGACCAGCTCACTCTCGCGGAGACCGGCGCGCTGCGCGAGGCCGTGGTCTTCGTCGGCTCCGTCTCGTCGCTGGCTTTCGACCTGTATCCTTCCCCGTTCGGCGGGCAGATGCCCGGCCCGCTGGCGCAGCTCACCTTGGCCGACAACCTCCTCGCTCATCGCTGGTTCGCGACCCTGCGCCCGGCCGCCGACTTCCTCGTGTGCGCGGCGCCCGCGGCCCTGCTGATGGCCTGGTGCGCCGCCCTATCCAGCGCAGCCTACCTGGCGGGCGTGGCGGGGGTGGCGCTGGCCTGCGTCCTGGCCGGTTGGCTGGCCTTCGCGGCCGGCCTTTGGCTCAGGCCGACCATCATGCTGACGGTTTTCCTGGTGGGTTTGGTCTGGACCCTCGCGGCCAGACTGATCCCCGTCCGGAGGGGCTAAAGTCCTAGGGAGGCCGGGCCCATGAGCCCTTGCCCGGGCAGGCCCGATGGCGGCTCGGGAGCGGGCCAAGTGGCTCTTAGGAAAAGGTCTTCCCATCGGCGATAATGACGGTATGACAACTTCGCGCCGCTCCCTGCCTCGGGCCCTGCTGGCTTTCCTCTTCGCCTCCCAGTGCGCCGCGGCCGCCGTCGTGCAGGGGCCGATCCGGCTCCAGTCTTGGACCCCCGCCATGGGGCTGCCGGCGCTTGCGGCGCACGCAGTGTCCCCCGCTCTCTCCAGCTCTGCCCGCACCGCGTCCTTGCTTCTCTCCGCGCCGGTCCTGCCCGCGGCCCCGCAGGTCAGCCCCCTGGCCGCACCTCTCGACGCGCCCCTCCCGGCGGTCCAGCCGGCTGCTCCAGTCTCGGCCTTGGGCCAGGTCGGCTCCGCGGCCCAGGACTTCACCGGAGCCTGGACCCGCGGCGACGCGCTGGGCGCGCAGGAAGCGTTGGGGACGCATTTCGACGGCTTGGCCCACGCGGCCCCGGCCGATGCGGGAGCGGAGCTCGGCGCAGGCGTGGTCCAGCCTGCTCCGGCCCCGATCGCGGATGTCCCGTTCCACGGCCTGCGCCTGCCGGCGGCCCAGTTCTCGGAAGAAGGGCCCGGCTGGATGAGCTCGAAGCTGATCGCGGCCATGGACGCGACCCAGGACACCATGGACCTCGCGCTCCTCGAGGTGATGCACCGCGACCTGGTGGCGGCCGTCCTGCGCGCGCACGCCCGCGGCGTGAAGGTGCGCATCGTCATAGACAGCATCCACGTCTACCCCGAGAAGCCCGGCCAGCACCGCTCGGACGAGATCCAGCAGCTTCTCGACGCGAAGGTCCCGCTGCGCATCCTGCGCGGGGGGGACAGGTTCGGTTTGATGCACAACAAGTTCGCGGTGCTGGACGGCCAGCTGGTCTGGTCCGGCTCGGCCAACTGGTCCCGTGCCGCGGACAACGTGCACCAGGAGAATGCCACTTATACCAACGATGCCCACCGCGTCTCAGGCTTCCAGGAGGTCTGGGGCTGGATGTGGGGCCTGGGCAAGCCTTTCGGCGAGCCGGCGGGCAGGGCCGATGGGCGCACGCCCCCGCAGGACTCCCAGCGTCCGGTGCGGTTCCACGGCGAGGGCTTCCCTGCCTACGCCTTCGCGCCCGGCGACGGGGCCGAGGGCTGGCTGCTCCAGGCCATCAAGCTCTCGCGCCGGACCCTCGACATCGCCATGTTCAGCTGCACCTCCGGCCGCATCCAGTCGGCCCTGCTCGAGGCCCGCAGCCGCGGGGTGAAGGTCCGCATCGTCTTCGACAAGGCCCAGTTCCGCTACCTGCCGCCCATGATGTGGTTCGTGGACAACGGCTTCGACGTGCTCCTGGGCGAGGGCTTCCGGCCGGGCAAGAGCGCCATGCACCACAAGTTCGTGGTCTTCGACGGGGAGCTGGTGCAGAACGGCTCCTACAACTGGACCGATAACGCCAAGTTCAACAACTTCGAGAACGTCCAGTTCTGGGACGACCCGGCTCTCGTCGCCAAGTACCTCGCGGGCTACGAGCGCCTGCGCGCGCGCAGCAGCCCGATCACGGATGAGGACATCGCGGCCAACAAGGCCACCGCCGCGGAGCGCGCGAAGGAGGAGAAGGAGGGCGTGGCCCCCGTTGAGAAGACCGGCGACGGGCGGCTCACCCGCTGGTCCGCTCCGCTTTGGGGCAGCAGGCGCCTGGCCCTCTCGCCGTTCCGCAGGGCTCCCGGCGCGGCATTGCTGGGCTAGCAGGCTGCTGATAAGCCCTCCTGCGGAAAGGACTGGTCCGGACCCAGTCCTTTCGGTAGCGGGCAACAGTCCGTCCCCGAACTGGCGAGCCGAAGGCTCGCCAGTCGCGCCTAAGGCGCCATCCTTCGTGCAACCTATCGGCTGGGTTCTGCCGCCCCGCTTCGCGGGTCGGTTGCGCCCGGCAGACGGCCGCCGGGCGCTCACAGAACGGACTTTATCAGCAGCCTAGCCGCTACAAGCCCACGGGCATGCGCCCCATGACCCGGATACGCCCCAGCAGAGCCCGCGCCGCTGCCCGCTGAGCGGCCGCGATATTAGAGAAGGCGCAGAGCCCCGGCCGGCCGGGGAAATCGGCCAGGACGAAGGGGCTGCCGAAGGAAACCACCACCGTCTCGCGAGCCTGCCGCGCCAGGGCCGCCGCCCGGGAGACTTCCGCGGGCTCCAGCTTGATGCGGCCTGAATAGGCTCGCGGCCTCAGGAAGATCCCCAGGACCAGGACCTCGTCCGGCCTCGCGGGGCCCGAGACGCAGCGCACCTCAGCGCCCAGCCGGCGCAACTCGGCGAGAAAGCCCCGGCCCTTCCCATCCTTGGGCTCCGCGCCGGCCTCCGCGTAAGCGATGCGCCGGCCCTTGAGCGAGGCGGGCTGGCCGCGCCAGGCCAGGCAGGAGTCGGCCATTTTCTGCGCCAGAGCTTCGTGCCTGGCGCCGCCGACCGCGGACAACAGCCTTCTGGCCGGCATGGGGTCCTCGAACAAGCCGGCCCGGAGCTTGGCGTAGCGCAGGCGCCTCAGGGCCAGCTTGGCCAGCACGGCGACGCCGCGGCCGGCCAGCGCCGCGGGCAGTCCGGCCAAGAGCCGCTCCGGGTCCTTGGGGACCAGAAGCACGTCGGCGCCGGCGCGCAGGGCCCGGACCGCCGCCTCGGCGTCGCCGTAGCGCTTGGAGACGGCGTGCATGTCGAGCGCGTCGGTGGAGACCAAGCCTCGGAACCCGAGTCCGCCGCGCAACAGGCGCCCGGCGGCGGCCGAGAGAGAGAAAGGCCCGCGGCCGCCGCCCAGGGCCGGGACCGCGAGATGGCCCAGCATGACCGAATCCGCGGTCTTGGCCAGAGCGCGGAAGGGCGCCAAGTCGCCGCGCTCGAGCAGGCGCCGGCCGGCAGCCACCAAGGGCAGCTCCAGATGCGAGTCGCGCGCGGTGCGGCCGTGGCCCGGGAAATGCTTGAGACAGCCCAAGACGCGATGCGCGCGCAGGCCCGCGAGATACGCCCTGGCCATGCGCGTCACCAGGGCCGGGTCCGCCCCGAATGAGCGGACGTTGACGATCGGGTTGTCCGGCTCCACGGCCAGATCCACGACCGGGGCCAGCACCCAGCGCACCCCCAGAGCCAAGGCCTCTTCGGCGGTGACCTCGGCCTTGAGGCGCGCCAGCTCCGCGCGGCCTGAAGCCGCGATCCCCATGTCGGTCGGCAAGGCGGTGGCCCCGGCGCAGTGCGAGGCGGCCCCATCCTCGTAGTCGGCGCAGAAGAGCAGGGGCACCCGCGCCAGGGCCTGGAGCCGCGCCGTGAAGGCCGCGATCTGGCGGGCCTCGCCCTTGTAGAGGCAGAAGCCGCCGACTCCGGCCTTGACCAAGGAGACGGCGCGCCGCGGGTCGTCCCGGCCGAACTGGAAGCCCGGGAACACGAGCTGGGCGGCCGCGCATCCTGCGCCGTCTGGCATGGGGGGATTATGCAATATTTGTATAATCGCGCAAATGTACACTGGGGCCATGACCCTCGGACGGCGCCTCTCTCTGGCGGGGCTCATCCTGGGCCTCTCGGCCGGCGCCCTGCAGGGCCAGGCGCCGGGAGCGGACGTCCCCTACAACGTCAAGACCGACCCTCTGACCGAGGCGCAGACCCAACTGCTGCTGCAGAACAAGTACCAGATCCGGGAGGACGGGACGGTCACGGCCGCGGATGGCTCCCAGCCCATGGCGCGCGGGGACATGCCCTTCGTCATCCAGAGGCTGGAGAGCGGGCAACGGCTCAAGGCCCTGCTGCAGATCAACCTCATCCTGAATCGCAGCGAGGGCGAGAAGAACCTCACCGCGGAGGAGCGCGAGTCCATCCGCAAGATCGTCAAAGAGAGCTGGCGTCTCTTCACGCTCAAGACGCGCAAGACCTTCCGGAGCTACTTCTCCCTGCAGGAGCTGGAGGTCATGGACTTGGCTCCGCTTCCCCAAGCGAGCATGGAGGAACCAGCGCTGAGGGACCAAGAGGGGATCATGGCGCCGGTAGCGGCGGCTCCCGCCGTGCCTCCGGCCGCGGCAGCGCCTGCGGTCGTGGCGCCTGCGGCAGTGGCCGTTCCCCCGGTGGCGGCAGCGCCTGCGGTCGTGGCGCCTGCGGCAGTGGCCGCTCCCCCGGTGGTTGCAGCGCCTGCGGTCGTGGCGCCTGCGGCAGTGGCCGCTCCCCCGGTGGCGGCAGCGCCTGCGGTCGTGGCGCCTGCGGCAGTGGCCGCTCCCCCGGTGGCGGCAGCGCCTGCGGTCATGGCGCCTGCGGCAGTGGCCGCTCCCCCGGTGGCGGCAGCGCCTGCGGTCGTGGC
>JAPLKL010000068.1 GCA_026388095.1 Elusimicrobiota bacterium
CCGGCCCGCGCCCTCTACGACATCTCCTATTTCCCGGACGAGGAGTTCCAGGGCTACGCGTTGCGCCCCATGCCGGCGCCGCGCCCCGCCACGGATGAGGCCAAAGCCGAGCAGCGCCGCGGCCTGGAGGCCATGGTGCAGGAGCACGTCCGCCAGCTGCACCGCCAGGGCCGCCTAGCCAAGGACGAGAACACGGCTTGGTCGGTCTACGATTTCACCAGCGGGGAGAAGCTGGTGGAGATCAACGGGGACCTCAAGCTGCAGGCCGCCAGCCTCATCAAGCCCTTCATCGCTTTGGCCTACATGCACCAGGCCAAGCAGGGTATCCTGGCCTACGACGACGCCGCCCGCGGCCGCTTGGAGCGCATGATCCAGCACTCGGACAACAACGCCACCAACTGGGCCCTGCGCAAGCTCGGCGGCCCGGCGGCCGTCCAGTCCCTGCTGCGCCGGAACTACGGCTCCTTGCTGGCCAACGTCGAGATCGTCGAGTACATCCCCCGGGGCGGGCGGACCTACCGAAATAGAGCCTCGGCGGGCGACTACAGCCGGTTCCTGCTCGCGCTCTGGCGCGAGGAGCTGCCCGGCGCGGTCGAAATCAAGCGCCTCATGGCCTTGCCCAAGCGCGACCGCCTGCGCACCGGGGCGGACCTGCCGCAGGACACCGAGGACTTCAGCAAGACCGGCAGCACCAGCCACCTCTGCGGCGACATGGGCGTGCTCCTGGCCAAGGCGCCGGACGGCCGCGAGTACGCCTACGCACTCATCGGCATCATCGAGAAACGCCACGCGGCCCGGCACTATTTCCGCTGGCTGCACTCCCGGGGCGACATCATCCGCGAGATGTCGGGGGTGTTCTACCGCGTCATCGCCAGCATGCACGGTTTCGGCGCGGGACGCTGACTCTCCCGCTTTTCAGCGGATGATCAGTATCTTCTTCACGACCTTGGCCGCGCCAGGGCTGGTGATGACGGCCAGATACCCCCCCGTGGCCACGTCCTGGCCCGAGTCGTTGCGCGCGTCCCAGCGCAGCTTGCCGCTCGAATCCTCGGAGCTGAAGCTCGTCACCAGACTCCCGGTCAAGGTGTAGATCCTGATGATGACGCTCTGGGGCAGATTGTCGAAGATGATGCCGGAGTTGGGGTCCGCGGCCGAGTAGGGCTTGCCCTGATCCGCATTGCCCCCGTTGGGCCGGTACGGAACGGGATAGACCCGCAGCGTGGACAAGCCGCTCACCGCCCCCGCGCCGAAGGCCGTGAAGATGGACAGATGGCTGAGCTGCCCCACCACCACCTTGTCCACCGTGTCCACGGTCGAGCCCGGCACCGCCTCCCAAAGCCCGCTCGTCTCGTTGAGCGTGTAGAGCTGCAGGGTGTCGGCGCGCACCGGCGGAGAGGTTCCGTCAACGAAGCCCGTGTTGTTGACATCGGAATAGGGGATCCTCACCGTGACCGGCGGGTCCAAAGTCCCGCTGGAGCGCACGCCGTCCACCGCGATGATGAACTCGGTCAAAGACCCCGTCGATTGCCGCAGGCCCGCGGGCGCCACGGCCGCAACGATCAAGGCGGTGGTGTCGCCCGTCAGCGGCCTCTGCAGCGGCGACTCGGAGAGCATCCAGCCCGTGGCCGCGCCCTGCAGCGAGATGGGGATGATGAGCCGCGCCTGACCGTCGCTGCCCGTCAGAGTCTGGCTGGAGGTCCCGCTGATGTAGGAGCCCAGCCCGGGCGTGACCACGGTCACGGTGCTCGAGAAGGCCTGGCCGCTCGGGTTGGAGGCCAGCAGGTAGCGGGAATACGCGGTGGCCGAGGAAAGCCCTGTTTCGAGGTAGAAGGTGGCGGAGTTCGGCAGGGCCGCCAGCAAGGTCCCGGTCGCGTAGAAGAGCTGGAAATCGCCCGCCAGCCCCCCGGAAGTGGGCCAGCTCCAGCGGATCGCGGCGCTGGACACGGCGCAGGCGCTCAGCTTCGGCGGGGCGGGCGGCATGGTGTCGATGGCGAAGGCGAGCTCCGGGTCCTCGCCGTTGGCGAAGGCGAGGACCATCGACTCGGTCCGAGGCACGCGCAGGGTCGGCGCCACGCCGCCCACCCCGCCGCGGCTGTCGAGTTGGACGATCTTGCTCTCGTCCAAAGATTGGCCTGAAGGGAACTCGACGCCGACGCCCCCGGGAAGCGTTGCGCCGTCTCCCATCAGCATCCCGAAGGAGCCGTTCGTGCCGTAGAACCCGACGACCTGCCCGCGCGGCGCCCGCGCGATCCCCAGCGCCACGCCCTCGCCGGAGCTGATGGTCATCGGCCTCACCAGGGCCCGGACCGGGCCGTTGTAGCGCGGCGTCTGCGGCTCGATGGAGAGCGAGCCGCCCCGGACGGCGCCGCCGTGCTCGTCGTCAAGGCCGATCTCGAAGAGCCCGGTCTGCGCGTTGAAGTAGTTCTGGTACTCATAGAAAGACGGAGCGTCGTGGAAGAACCCCGCGTAGCGGGCGGCCATGGCGTCGTCGCCGCCGGCGTTGTCGCGCAGGTCCACGATCACGCCGGGCACCCCCGCGTCCACGAAGGCTTGGATGGCCCGCCTGAAATCATCGTAGGCGCTCTGGGTGCTGCCCTCCATCGTAACCCTGAGATAGCCATGTCCGCTGGGGAGCATCTTGAAGGCGATGGGAGGCGCCGACGAGTCGGGCGGGGCGGCGAAATTCGCCTGCTTGATGGTCGCGAAGTCGTCGTTCACGGCGGAGAGGACGGCCGTCTGCGCCGCGGGCGCGCCGTCGTTGCGGAACACGACGGTGGCCGGGGTCCCCGCCGGGGCGCGGGCGAGATAGGTGAAGCGTTCGAGGCGCTCATAGGCGTCGGTCGCGATGGGCCAGAACGCCTTCCTCCAGAGCAGATCGACTTGGGCGAGCGCCGTCGCGATGGGGAGCCCGTTCCACTGGGTGATCTCCGCGCCCGCCAACATGCCTGCCCCGGCCGCGGGGCCGCCCGCGAGGACCCGGTGGGCGACCACGCGCCCGTCATCGAGACCCGTTAGGCAAAGCCCGAATCCGCCGGCCGTACGCTCCTCCTCCCTGGCGGTCAAGTCGGGGCTTTTGATGCTGACGTGTCCGTCCGGGATCGAGAGGACATAGCCGCGCAGCGCGGTCAGATACGCCCAGCGGTCGTCCGCCGCCTGGGCCGCCGTGATCCGCGGGAGGTACAGGCCCCTGAGCCCCGCCCAGTCGATGGACTTCCACGACGTGAACGCGTACTCTCGGGAGAACTTGGCGTGGAAGGATTCGAAGGCCTGCGTCCAGGTCATGGTGCTGAAGTTCTCGGGCTGCGGCAGGGGGATGGCCTCGCTCGCGTCCGCGCGGGCGGCCGGCCCGGCGAGCGCCAAGAAGCAGAGCAGCGCCGCCGCCGTTCGCGAGGCCATGCGCTATTCCCAGCGCAGGGTCAAGGATATGCGGTGGGCGTCGCCCAGGTCTCCCATCGGGACTATGGCGTAGTCCACGCTCCCGGCCTTGAACAGGTAGCCGAAGCCGGCCGTGATCCCGATGCCGGCGTCGTTGCGCGTGTTGAACCCCATGCGCAAGGCCAGCGGCTCCAGCAGCCGCGTCTCGCCGCCCACGGCCACCAGCGCGCTTTGGCTGCGCTCCTTGGTCACATCCAGGGCCACGACGTTGCCATGGCCGCTCACCTTGAAGCCATAGGCCGCGCCGGCGCGCAGGTTCAAGGGCAGGTTCTCGCTGGCCCTGTCGAAACGCACCGTGGGCCCCAGGTTCTGCACCGCCAAGCCCACGGTCAGCCCGCTCAGCGCTGGGACCGCGTAGAGACCGCCGGCGTCCAAAGCGAAGCCTTGCGCCTTGACGTCGTCGATGGTCTCGCGGATGTACTTGACGCCCACGCCCACGGCCAGCGACTCCGTGAGGGACCGGCCATAGCCCGCGCCCAAAGCCAGGTCGCTCAAGCCCGTCTCCCCCAGCCCGGCGCCGCCGGGACTGCTCAAGGTCGTCCTCTGGACGCCGCCGAAGTCGAGGAAGTTCAGGTCCGCGCCCCAGCCCTGGGGGCTGGCGTAGGCGGCGTACTCCTGGCCGATGCCCTGCATGTAGACGTTGTGCATGAAGGTCGCTTCGTGGCGGCCCACCTTGGCCAGGCCGGCGGGATTATACAGCAGGGCGTTGGCATCCGTGGCCAGGGCCGTGTAGGCCCCGCCCAGGCCCACGGCCCGGGCATTTGCGTCGAGGAGCAGGAAGTCCAGCGGCTCAGCCCCCGCCCCGGCCAGGCACGGCCGGGCCAGGGCCAGGCTCAAGGCGGCCAAGACCAGCCCGCGCAGCTTCCTCATCTGACCACCAAGATCTTCTTCACGACTTTGGACGCGCCGGGGCTGGTGATGACCGCGAGATAGCCGCCCGTGGCCACCTCTTGGCCGGAGTCGTTGCGCGCGTCCCAGCGCAGCTTGCCGCTCGAATCCTCGGAGCTGAAGCTCGTCACCAGACTCCCGGTCAAGGTGTAGATCCTGATGCTGACGCTCTGGGGCAGATTGTCGAAGATGATGCCGGAGTTGGGGTCCGCGGCCGAGTAGGGCTTGCCCTGGTCCGCATTGCCCCCGTTGGGCCGGTAGGGCACGGGATAGACCCGCAGCGTGGATAAGCCGCTCACCGCCCCCGCGCCGAAGGCCGTGAAGATGGACAGATGGCTGAGCTGCCCCACCACCACCTTGTTCACCGTGTCCACGGTCGAGCCCGGCACCGCCTCCCAAAGCCCGCTCGTCTCGTTGAGCGTGTAGAGCTGCAGGGTGTCGGCGCGCACCGGCGGAGAGGTCCCGTCCACGAAGCCCGTGTTGTTGACGTCCGAGTAGGGCACCCTCACGGTGACCGGCAGGGCAAAAGTCCCGTTGCAGCGCACGCCGTCCACCGCGATGATGAACTCGGTCAAAGACCCGGTCGATTGCCGCAGGCCCGCGGGCGCCACGGCCGCAACGATCAAGGCGGTGGTGTTGCCCGTCAGCGGCCTCTGCAGCGGCGACTCGGAGAGCATCCAGCCCGTGGCCGCGCCCAGCAGGGCGGGCGGGATGTCGAGCTGGGTCTTGCCGTCGCTCCCGGTCAGAGTGCTGCTGGAGGTCCCGCTGATGCAGGAGCCCACCTCGGGCGTGGCCACCGCCTTCGTGCTTGAAAAGAAAAGGCTGACGCTGTCCTTTGCGGCCAGGTATCTTGAGTAGCTGGCCGCCGGAGCGAGCCCGGTCTCGAGATAAAAAGTCGCGCCGCCGCCGAGAGCGGCCACGGCGCCTCCGGTGGACGCATGGAGGACGAAGCTCTGCGCCGCGCCGCTGGGCAAAGACCACGACCAGCGTATGCTGCCGCTGGAGACCGCGCCTCCGGAGAGGGCCGGGGCGGACAACGGGTCCAATATCCTCTTTGCGCCCGAGAGGACGGGGATGAGCACATCCTCGGTGTTGAAATGCGGCGTCTCAGTGGCTACGGTCACCGTGTCGTTGCGGTTGAGGCCGATGAAGATCGTGCGTTCCGAGCCCGGGAAATGGATCCATATCGTGTTCGTCCCGGGGTTGGCGCCTTCGTGGCCGAGCGCTGACTCGCCGAAATACGCCGCAGGGTACCGCGTCATCCCGAAGCCGTAGTCCGGCGAGACCGCGGTGGCGGCTTCCATCTGGTCGAGGGACGATTGGCTCACGATCCCGCCGCCGAAAAGGGCCCTCACCCAGGCGAGCATGTCGTCGCCGGTCGAGACGCCGGCGCCCGCCGTGATGTCCCAGGACATGCTCCAGCCGGTGGTGTCCGTGTCGGCCCTGGTCGTCGGGAGCCACGAGTAGCCGTGGGCGTAGGGCGCGGAGAGCGTCCCGTCCACCGTCAGGGCGGTCCGCGTCATGCCCGCGGGCGCGAAGAGGAGGGCCGATGCGAGGTCCGCGACGCTCTGCCCCGGCATCGCCGCCTCGGCGATCATCCCCAGGATGTAGTAGCCGGTGTTGCAGTAGTCGTGCCGCGTTCCGGGGGGGAAGTTGAAGCCGTGGGCGTTCGATATCGAGAGGATTTCGCCGGCTGTCCACTCGCGCGTCGGGTCGGCCAGGAGTATGTTCCAGAACAACGGGACCGAGTGCTCGTGATCATAGATCCCGCTCGTGTGGTTGAGCAGCATCCGGATGGAGACTTGGCCGCCGCCGGTCACCTGGCCCGGCAGCCAACGCTCGACCGTGTCGTCGAGCGAGAGCTTGCCCAGCTCGACGAGCCGCATGATGAGCGCCGCGGTGAAGGTCTTGGTGACCGAGGCTAGGCGTATCTGCATGCCGGGGCTGAGCGCCTCGCCCGTAGAGAGGTCCGCCTTGCCCGCCGCGCCGACCCAGGTGCCGCTGGACGTGTCGACCGCGAGGATGGCGCCGGGGGCGCCGGCGTCGCTCACCTTCGAGTCGATGAGCGCCTGGAGGGCGTCGGTCTTCTCGGAGGGGATCCCCGTCACCGCCCCGGCGCGGGATGCCGTCGCGAAAAGCGCGAGCGCCGCGACGGGAAGAAATCTCATCCGCCCATCATAGCAAAGGCCGGCGGGCCCGCAGGCCTCAGGGCAGGATGGTGCCGTAGGAGAGCTGACCCAGCGACCCGAACCGCGCGCCCAGGTCGCTGACCCGGACCACGTCGCCCGTGTGCGGGGACTCGATGACCTGGCCGTCGCCGATGTAGGCCAGCACGTGGTGGGCCGGGCTGCCCACGAAGATCAGGTCGCCGGGCTTGAGCGCGCCGGGGTCCCTGAGGGGCTGGGCGCCGGTGGCGCGCTGCTGGTCCGCGGCCGTGCGCGGGATGCGGCCGAAGCCGATCTTGGTGAGGCTGGCCACGATCAGCCCCGAGCAATCCACGCCGCCGTCCCGCCCGGGGCTGGTGCCGCCCCACTTGTAGGGCGTGCCCCGGAAGCTGAACAAGGACTGGATGAAAGCGTCGAGCAGGCCCTTGGGCGGCTCGGGAGACGGGGTCACGGGCTGGGCGGGCGCGGGCGCCGCCCCCGGCGCCTGCGGGGCAGCCGGAGCCTGCGGGGCCGCGGGAGCCTCGGCGACCGGGCCGCCGCCAGGGCCGGGGCCGTACCAGACCCGGGACGCCTGCCACTGGGCCGCGCCCGCGGCGTCGCCGCCCAGGCTCTGCGTGCGCACCCAGCCCTTGGTGCCCTCCCACTTCATGGTCTGGGGGTTGTACTCGGTGAGCCGGTCCACCTCGACGAGGGACCAGCCGTCCTTGGTGAAAGCCAGCTGGCGGACGGGCTCGTTCTTGTAGAGCTGGGTCAGGCGCTCGGCGTCGTACTCCCGTCCTTTCTCCGGCTTCTTGGCGAAAAGGTCCGCGCCGTCGCTTCCGACATAGTAGGTCGGGAAGACCGCGTCTCCCGCGGCCACGTCCGAGACCGCCGCGGCGACGGGAGCGGCGGCCGGGGCGCCCGCGCTGTCGAAAGAACCGGAAAGGGAGCCGATCTCCGGGAGCCTCAGGGCGGCGGCGGGGCGAGCCGCGCCGGCAAGCAGCAGCGCCAAAGCCGCGGCGCCTGCGCCTTCCCGCATCCTCTTGACCATGAGGACAGGATACCGGGACTTCCGGCCCAGGCCCAGAGTCCTTGGGGCCCATGTCGGATAGGTCCTTGGACCCAGAGGCGGGGACTTGATATCATGTCTCCATGGAGATGGACATCAAGCTGCTCGGCGGCAAGAAGGTCTCGGCCGAGTTCAAGGGCCTCAGCATAGCCACGGACCAGCCCAAGGACCTCGGCGGGGAGGGCAGCGCGCCCTCGCCTTTCGACCTCTTCTTGGCCTCTTTGGGCACCTGCGCGGGCTTTTACATCCAGAGCTTCTGCCAGAAGCGCGGCATCGCCACGCAGGGCATCTCGCTCCTGCAGAAGATGGACATGGACTCGGAGACCCACATGGTCAAGCTGGTGTCCATCGAGCTGGCCTTGCCCAGGGACTTCCCGGAGAAGTACCGCGCAGGCGTCATCGGCGCGGCCAACCTGTGCCTGGTCAAGAAGCACCTCCAGGAGCCTCCGCGCATTGAGCTCTCCTCCAGGACAGCCGCGTAAGCGCCTGCACCAGCGCCTGGCCCGCGAACGGCTCACGATCGCGGCTATGCTGGGCATCTACTGCCGCGCCAAGCATGGCGGCATGGACCTCTGCGCCGAGTGCGCGGACCTGCTCGTCTACGCGGCGAACCGCCTGGAGCATTGCCGCTACGGCGGCGGCAAGCCCCCCTGCAAGGACTGCCCGGCCCACTGCTACGCGCCGAAGCGCCGCGCCGCCATCCAAGAGGTCATGCGCTACGCCGGGCCGCGCATGCCGGCTCGCCATCCCTACCTGGCCCTGCGCCACCTGCTCGACGGCTTGAAGCCGGCCCCCCGGAAACGCAGCCGCTGAGCGGGGTCATCGATCAGGAGAATCTGCCGGCGCTCCTGAAGACTCCACACTAAAAATGCGTATGGTGGGCAGGGATATCCCTACTGGGAATTCCTTGATGAGCCTCGGCACCGCCGCCCTCTTCATGCAGGCAAGCTCCAGCGCCCGCAGAGGCTCCCCCGGCTGTCTGCCGGGAGAGTCCGAATCGAACAACATGAAATGGGCCCCCGCCCCCTTCCGGACCCATTCATCCAACTTTCCAGGCTCCTTGGGAATGGCAATTCCATAAGAATAGTAGTCCGCGATCTCGATCTCGGAATCAATCAGGTAAGATAGCTGGTAACTGTTCAGGGATATGGAGTTGAAGACCATAAGTCTTCTGACATCGTTTGCCACCAGCCAATTGGCGATAGGCTCGAGCCTGGGCAGAAGCCGCCTTCCCGCATTGCTCTCGACGAAAGTCCAATACTGCATCAGGCTCCCGGCGTTCAACGCGAGACTTACCACCAGGCCCAGGATGACCCCAGCCCTCAGGGCTTTGGCCGCCTTCGGGAGATGGGAGAAGAGCGCCGGGAGGCCAGCGACGACCGCAAGCCACAGCGGGAGCATGGCGAGGAAGTGCTTGGGATTGAGTCCGTTCAGCGTGAACGGGGAAAGCAGAAAGAATACGACCAGACATACGACCGGCACCAGGAGGGTTCCTTCTTTTGCTGATCCCCTGCGCAAAACGCAGGCCAACCCGTAGATTGCCAGGGCCACTGTCGCGACCAAGAACCCCATCTTGAAAGCCACGGCCGCCGGCGGACTGCTCCCGTAGAAGGCCTGAGAAGTCGACAGTTCCACCAAGTGCTGCAACCTGACTGCCAGGTTCCGCAAGTACTCCGCATTGTGGACGTTGCCGCTCGTCGTTCCCAGGTTCTGGCGGATGTAGTCGAAGGTGAACCCACTCCCCATCAAGTTGGCCAGAAGCATCGGCGCGATTCCGATTCCGGCCAAAGGGAAGGAGCACCAGAATGCCCAGGGACGGCCCGACCACAACTTGCACAAACGCCGACGGAAACAGAACGAAGAGACCCCCCACCCGACCACCAACGCCGCCGCCTGCGGGGCAAAGCCGATACTCAGCCCCATCCAGAAGCAGGACCACAGCCAGGCCGAGGCGGAACTCTCCGTCAGGGTGGCGGCGAGAAAGAACGCCGCCGCGACACAGCAAAATACCGCCATGACGCCGCTCTGGTCAATCCCGAAGAAATTGATGGAGGTGACGAAAAACGCCGAGGTGACCCAGTTTAGCCCAGCGAGGACCGCCAAAAGCAGATCAGCGGACAGGAGATAGGCCAACCCATAGGCCGGGACGACGATAGCAGCACCCCAGGCCAACGCGCACAGCCGCAGAGCCTTCGTCCGGTCGGGTACGGCCCAGACGAAGGGGAGCATCGCGTAGACCCCCCCCCCCCCCCCCGATACGGGCTAACAACGAGTGGGAACCGCCGGCCTCCGAAAGACACGCCAGGGCCCTGGGGCGCCTTCCGATGAAGAATCTGCATAGCTTGGGCCCCTTCAATGGAATCGTCTGCCGTCAGTCCGAACAACGTCAGGTCCCGATTGAGGATGCACGCCGAAGAAGCGACCAGAGCGACCAAGACGACGGCATGGGCCCACCAGGGCCTGCGTGATTTTATAGTGCTAAGCTGACTTCGGGGGAACATGTCCCGGATTATCGGAAGAAGCCTGCGTATGCCGGTCAGTTCTTCTCTTTGACGGAGAGGTGGACGAGCACCTCGACTTCGGGCTTGCTCAGGGCCGCCTCCACTCCGAGCAGGTGCCCCAGCATCTCATCGAGCAAGCCGGTCACCGCCGGCATCTTGGCAAGCTCTTCGGCGTGTCCGGTCTTGTCCGCCTCCAGGGCCTTGATCTTTCCCTGCACATCTACGCGCGAGACCGGCTCCATCGACTGGCGAACGGCGGGCTCCCCGAAAGTCCCGATCTTCTTCAGCGCGGCCAGCGCGCGTTTGGCCGATTCCTTAGGGCAGCGGTAGCTCAGCCGCTTGGCCTTGCCGGAAGCCTCATCGGCCCCGACCAACGCCGCGCCCTCCTTGGAGAACGCCTCCCGCACCCGGGGGAGGTCCTGGTCCAGGCTCTTTACGGAGCCCTCCAGCTTCCAGCTTTCCCGGAATATGGGGAGTTGATAGACCTTGAGCCACTGCACCGGCGCGCGCTCGATGAGGCCCTTGTCCTCCGTCTTCTTGTCCTGCGGCCGGTCCGTCGTGCTCACCGGCGCCGCCAGGCCCGATGCCGCCAAAGCCGCCGCCAGCCAGATGCCCGACATCACGCTTGCCTCCTGCCGGAGCGCAGTTGCGCCACCTTCAGGCGCACCTGGGCGCGCCGCATCGCGGCCTCCGCCTGCGCCAAGGTCAGCGAGTCCAGATCCTTGTTGAGCAGCTCCGCCTTGGCCCGCTCCAGAGCCTGGCGCGCCCGCTCCGCGTCGATGCTCTCGGCCATCTCGGCCGTCTCCGCGAAAAGCGAGACCTTGTCGCCGCGGATCTCGGCGAAGCCCCCCGAGACCGCGAAGATCTTCGTCTCGCCGCCCGCCTTGAAGCGCACCTCGCCCGGCTTGAGCTGGACCAGGAACGGCGCGTGCCCGGGCAGCACCCCCATCTCGCCCTCCCAGGCGGGCAGGACCACGAAGTCCCCCTCCCCGCTGAAGGCGGGCCGCTCAGGGGTGATCAGCTCCAACGTCAGCGGGCCGGCCATGCTAGACCTTCTCCTCCATGGCCTTGGCGTTGGCGACCGCCTCGTCTATGGAGCCCACCATGTAGAAGGCCTGCTCGGGCAGAGAGTCGTACTTGCCCGCCACCAGGTCGCGGAAACCCGCGATGGTATCCTTGAGCTTGACGTACTTGCCCGGCCGGCCCGTGAACTGCTGGGCCACGAAGAACGGCTGGGAGAGGAACTTCTGGATCTTGCGCGCGCGCGCCACCACCAGCTTGTCCTCGTCGGAGAGCTCGTCGATGCCCAGGATGGCGATGATGTCCTGCAGGTCCCGGTAGCGCTGCAGCACCTTCTGCACCGAGCGCGCCACCGAGTAGTGCTCCGCGCCCACGATCTTGGGATCGAGGATGCGGGAGGTCGAGTCCAGGGGATCCACGGCCGGGTAGATGCCCAGCTCCGTGAGCTGCCGGGAGAGCACCGTGGTGGCGTCGAGGTGCGAGAAGGTCGTGGCCACTCCGGGGTCGGTCAGGTCGTCGGCCGGCACGTAGATGGCCTGGATCGAGGTGATGGACCCCTTGGACGTGGAGGTGATGCGCTCCTGGAGCTGTCCCACCTCCGTCGTCAGCGTGGGCTGGTAGCCCACGGCCGAGGGCATGCGCCCCAACAACGCCGAGACCTCGGCGTTGGCCAGCACGTAGCGGAACACGTTGTCGATGAAGAGCAGGACGTCCTGGCCCTGGACGTCGCGGAAATACTCCGCCTGGGTCAGGGCCGTGAGCCCCACGCGGGCGCGCGCGCCCGGAGGCTCGTTCATCTGCCCGTAGACCAGCACGGTCTTAGAGAGGACCGGCGAGCCGTCGGCCAGCTTGGAGCGCTGCATGTCCAGCCAGAGGTCATTGCCCTCGCGGCTGCGCTCGCCCACGCCGCCGAAGACCGAGACGCCCCCGTGCTCCTTGGCCACGTTGTTGATGAGCTCCATGATGACCACGGTCTTGCCCACGCCGGCCCCGCCGAAGAGCCCGACCTTGCCGCCTTTCATGTAGGGCGCCAAAAGGTCCACGACCTTGATGCCGGTCTCGAAGATCTGCGGGGTGGTCACCTGGTCCACCAAGGGCGGCGGCGCGCGGTGGATGGGCAGATGCGCCTCGGCCGCCACCTCGCCGCGGTAGTCCTTGGGCTGCCCCAGCACATCCAGGAGCCGGCCCAGGCAGGCCCGGCCCACGGGCACGGTGATGGGGGCGCCCGTGTCCTCCACGGCCGTGCCCCGCACCAGGCCGTCGGTCGGCTGCATGGCGATGGTGCGCACCATATTGTCGCCCAGGTGCGCGGCCACCTCCAAGGTCAAGACCTCCCCGTCGGGCTTACGCACCCGCAGGGCGTTGAGGATGGCCGGCAGCTCGCCGGCCGGGAACTCCACGTCCAGGACCGCGCCGATGACCTGGGAGACCTTGCCCGCGCTCACGGCTTCCTCTGGAACTGCGCCGCGATGAAGGTCTGCGGCTTGTTGGTGTCGGGCAGCTGGTAGCCGATCTTGTGGAAGCGCACGCCGTAGCGGTGCATGCCGCCGACCGCCGAGCCCTTGAAGTGGCGCACCTCGCCGTGGATCTCCAGGGGGATGTTGAGCTTGAGGTACAGGCTCATGCCCTCCTCCAGGACCGCGTCGGTCCGGAAGGCCATGCCCCCGACCGAAAGGTCCACGATCGAGCCCCGGCACTTGCCCACGGGATGGCCGCCGGCGCGGATCTCCAGGTTGATCCCCAGGGGGAACCTCGGGTGCTTGCGCTTCTCTTTGCTCATCTCTTTCTTCATCGTCTCTCCTTGCTCGGTGCGACTGAAAATCCCTCTCAGGCCGCCAGGGCCTCGGCCCCGCCGACCAGCTCCGCGATCTCCTTGGTGATCATGCCCTGGCGCTGGCGGTTGGCGGCCACGTTGAGGCTCTCCCGCAACTCCGCCGCGTTCTTGGAGGCCGCGTCCATGGCGTTCATGCGCGCCGAAAGCTCCGCGGCCTGCGACTCCAGCAGCATGCGGTAGAGCTGGGCCTTGATATAGCGCGGCAGCAGGGCCTGCAGCAGTCGGACATAGTCCGGCTCGAAAGAGAAATCCGCCTTCCTCTCGCCGGAGGGAGCCGCGGCCGCGAACTCCGCCACAGGCAGGAAGGTCTCGCGAACCAGGCGCTGCGTTGCCGCGGATTTGAACTCGTTGTAGATGACGTCCCAGTGGGAGAGCCCCTTCTCCCGGTAGGCGGAGAGCAGGGCCTGGCCCAGCATCTCCGCGTGATGAAAGCCCGCTTTGGGGAAGATGTTGACCAGTTCGATGACCACCTCGCAGTCCATCCCGCGCAGGCGGCGGGCGAAGTCCCGGCCCTTGCGCCCGACCACGGCCAGATAGGTCTTGTGCCCGCCGTGGGCCCGGAGCCACTCTAGGGCCGCGCGCAGCAGCGTGGTGTTGAAGGCGCCGCAGAGGCCCTTATCCCCGGTGATGAGGATGAGGCCGGCGGCCCCGCCGGCCGGGGCCGCGAAGAAGTCCCGGATCCCCTCCGGGCCGGTCCCCTCCGCGGCCCGAGCCCGGTGCACCGCGTGCAGGTCCCGGATGAGCCCCTCCATCTTGACCGCGAAAGGCCGCGCGGAGAGGATGGCGTTCTGTGAGCGGCGCATGCGGGCCGCGGCCACCATCTTCATGGCCCGGGTGATCTGCTCGGTCGACTTGACCGACTTGATCTTGCGGCGGATGTCGCGCAGAGAAGCCATATCAGATCCTGGCGGGGGCCTCCGCCGCGCCCAGGTAGTCCTGGACGCCTTTCTCGACGGAGAACTCGGCCTTGTAGCCGAAGGTCTTCTGCGCCAGGGCCGGGTCGCCCAAAGTCTCGTTCTGGTAGAAGGAGTAGGGGTTCTTGAAGTACTCGGGCTCGAGGCCGGTGCCCAGGGCGGCGTTGAGGAAGCGGATGATCTCGTTGAAGGTGGTCTTCTTGCCGGTGCAGACGTTGTAGGCGCCGGACGGCGCCTTCTGCGCCGCGAGGAGGTTGGCCCGAACCACGTCCTTGACGTAGATGTGGTCGCGGTACTGCTCGCCGTCCGTGAAGATGCGCGGCCGCTTGCCCGCGCGCATCTGCAGGGCCAGCTGACAGATCATGCTGGCTACGGCGCCCTTGAAGCGCTCGCGCGGGCCGAACACGTTGAAATAGCGCAGGCCCACCACGCGCATCTTGGGATGCGCGTTGACGAAATCCGCCGCGACCTTCTCCATGACGCGCTTGGAGAAAGCGTAGACGTTGAGCGGCCGGGAGGCGGCGGTCTCGCGCATGGGCACCGGCCCGTCGCCGTAGATCCCGGCCGAGGAGGCGTAGACCACGGTGCGGATGTCCCGCTCGGCGGCCCAGCGCAGCAAGAGGCGGAAAGCCTCCACGTTGGCGCGCATCATGCGCCCTTGGTCGGTCACGGTGGTGTCCGTGATGGCGGCCTGGTGGAAGACCGCCTCCACATCTCCGACCCGGTCCGCCCAGGCGGCAGGATCCGACAAGTCCGCGGCCACGAAGTCGCCCGCGAAACCCCTCAGGTTGGCGAAGTTCCCCGAGGTGAAATCGTCAAGGCCGACCACTTCATGCCCGGCCGCGGCCAGGGCCAGGGCCAGGTTGGATCCCACGAAGCCGGCGGCGCCCGTCACCAGGGACCGCACGCTATTTCTTCCTCCGAGCCGTCACCTGCTCCAGGCTCAGCGTCGGGCTGAGGCTCAGCTCGCTGATGCGGGCCATGAGCTTGGCGGAGGGCTTTTCGAACGTCGCGGCCAGCGGCCCCGAGTAGAGGGCGAGGGCGAACAGCAGAGCCTCGTGGTCCCAGGTCGTGACCCCGCCGGCGGCTTCGAAGTCCCGGCCCACCTTCTCCACGTATCGCTTGAGGGCCTTGCCGTCGTGAGCGACCAGGTCCGCGAAGGCGGCCGGGGAATCTTTCTCGGAGATGAATGAGAACACGCCCGCGAGGTTGGGCTGGCGGACAGCCGCCAGGGCCTCGATGCAGCTGAGGTTCAGGAGGCCGCCCGCGTCCGGGCCCGGCTGCGGGGCCGCGGCGGCGCCGGCGGCCAAGGCCGCCGCAAGGATCAAAGTGGTCATGGGGTTCGTCCCTCCTGGAATGACGCCTTGAACTCGGTCACGGCCTGCGTCAGGCGCTCCGCCAGCGCGTCGTCGAGGGCGCGCTCCTTCACCAACTGCGCGACGAGGTCCGGATGCCGGGCCGAGACGTGGGCCAGCAGCCCCGCCTCGAACTCGCGCACGCGCGCGGTCGGGATCCCGTCGAGATGGCCGTTGATGCCCGCGAAGATCGCTATGACCTGGCGCTCGAAGGGCATGGGCTGGTACTGGTCCTGCTTCAAGAGCTCGACCAGGCGCTCGCCGCGCGCGAGCTGCGCCTGCGAGGCCTTGTCCAGGTCCGCTCCGAACTGCGCGAAGGCGGCCAGCTCGTTGTACTGGGCCAGGTCCAGGCGCAGGCGGCCGGCCACGGTCTTCATGGCCTTGGTCTGGGCCGCGCCGCCCACGCGCGAGACGGACAGCCCCACGTTGACCGCGGGCCTGACCCCGGAGTAGAACAGGCCCGTCTCCAGGTAGATCTGCCCGTCCGTGATGGAGATGACGTTGGTGGGGATATAGGCCGAGACGTCGCCGGCCTGGGTCTCTATGATGGGCAGGGCCGTGAGCGACCCGCCGCCGTTCTTCTCGGAGAGCGCGCAGGCCCGCTCCAGGAGGCGCGAATGCAGGTAGAAGACGTCGCCGGGGTAGGCCTCGCGGCCCGGCGGGCGGCGCAGCAGCAGCGAGAGCTGGCGGTAGGACTGGGCGTGCTTGGAGAGGTCGTCGTAGACCACGAGCACGTCCTTGCCTTGAGCCAGGAACTCCTCGCCCATGGCGCAGCCCGCGTAGGGCGCGATGTAGAGCAGGGGCGCGGGGTCGGCGGCCCCGGCGCAGACCACGATCGAGTACTCCATGGCCCCGTGGTCTTCCAGAGTCTTGACCACCTGGGCCACCGTGGACTGCTTCTGCCCGATGGCCACGTAGATGCAGATGGGCCGCCTGGGGGCGTTCTTCTGGTTGATGATGGCGTCGATGGCGATGGCGGTCTTGCCGGTCTGCCGGTCGCCGATGATGAGCTCGCGCTGGCCCCGGCCGATGGGGATCATGGCGTCGATGGCCTTGAGGCCCGTCTGCATGGGCGACTGGACCGGGGAGCGCTCGACCACGCCCGGGGCCACGACCTCGATGGGCCGGGTCTTCTGCGTCTTGATGGGGCCCTTGCCGTCGAGCGGCGCGCCCAGGGGGCTGACCACCCGGCCGATCATGGCCTCGCCCACGGGCACGGACATGACCCGCCCCGTGCGCTTGACCGGGTCGCCCTCGTGGATGAGGTGGTCCGGCCCCAGGAGCACGCAGCCCACGTTCTCGGCCTCGAGGTTCAAGACCATGCCCACCACGCCGTGGGGCAGCTCCAGGAGCTCTCCGGCCATGGCGCGCTCCAGGCCGTAGACGCGGGCGATGCCGTCGCCCACTTGCAGCACCGCGCCCTCTTCCTGGAGCCGCGCCGTCTGGCCCCAGGCCTCCAGCCGGGATTTGATGACTGCGGTGATCTCTTCTGGTCTAATCGCCACGGATGGCCTCCTTGAGACTCTGCAGCTGGCCGCGCAGGCTCCGGTCGAGGACCCAGTCCCCCAGCCGCACGGACACGCCGCCCAAAAGCTCCGGGTCCTCTTCGTACCGCAATTCCACGCCGCTGCCGGCGAACGCCTCCAGGCTCTGGCGCAGCCGCTGGCGGTCCGCCTCGGAAAGGGGCCGCGCCGAGCGGGCGAGCGCCCGCACCACGCCGCGCGCCTGCAGCATGAGCCGGTCGAAATCCCCCGCCACCAGCGGCAGCAGGCCGAAGCGCTTCTTCTCGATCAGGTACTCCAAGAAATCCGCGGTCACCGGGGCGGAGCCGTGCAGGCACTCCCGGACCAGAGCCTTCTTCTGCGCCGCGGGCACGCGCGGGTCGCGCAGCAGCGGCAGGGCCAGGGACAGTGCGCCGGAGCAGGCGGACAGGTCGGCGGCGACGGCCGCTTCCGACTGGCGAGCCGCCGCAAAGGCGAAGAGCGCCCGCGCGTAGCGGCCGGCGAGGATGCGGTCCGCGCTGGTCACTGCCGGCGGCCTCCCTTGGAGATGTCCTTGAAGAAGTCGTCGAGCACGGCCTTCTCCACGCCCGGGTCCACGGAGCGGCGCAGGAGCTTTTCCGCGGCCAGGACCGAGAGGTCCGCCACCTCGCGGCGCAGCTCGCCGACGAGGCGGTCCTTCTCGCGCCCCAACTCCGCGGCGGTCTTCTCGCGCAGCTTGCGGGTCTCGTCTTCCGCCGCGGTCCGGAACTTCGCCAGCAGCGCTTCCCCGTCCTTGGCGGCCCGGTCCAGGACCTCCTGCCGGCCCGCCCGGGACTCGGCGAGGGCGGCGGCGACCTCGTTCTTGATGCGCTCGGCCTCGTCGCGCGCCTCTTTAGCCGCGGCCGCCTGCGCCTTGAGGTGGACCTCCCGCTCCTCGATGGCCGACAGCAGCGGCCCCCAGGCGAAGCGCTTGAGCAGGGCTACCAGCGCCAGGAAGGTGACGATGGTCCAGAACATCAGCCCCGGGTCCGGGGTGACCAGCTTGTCCATCTCAGTGCTGGGCCTGGGCTTCCGCGGCGACCGGCGCCCGGCTGGCCGCTGCGGCGTCCACGCCGCTGTTGAGCTTCAGCACGCCCAGGAAGCAAGCGACCAGGGCCAGCAGTCCGAGGCCCTCGATCATGGCCGCGGGGATGATCATCATGGTCTGCAAGGTCCCCGCCGCCTCCGGCTGGCGCGCCGTGCCCTCCAAGGCCGAGCTGGCCAGCTTGCCGATGCCGAGCCCGGCGCCGATGAGGGCTCCCGCCATGCCGAGGCCGATTCCGATGTAACCGAGTCCGAGGTAGTTCATTGTCTCTCCTTTGCGCTCAATGCGGATGTACCGCCATGCCCACGAACACTGCGGTGAGCAAGGTGAAGATGTAGGCCTGGATCAAGGCCACCAGCAGATCCAGCGCGGCGACGAACAAAGCCAAGCCCACGGCCACGGGGGCCACTCCCAACAGGGCCACGCCGCGGCCGAATTGGGCGAAGACGAAGATCATGCACAGGAAAGCCAAAGACACGATATGCCCGGAGAAGATGTTGGCGAAGAGGCGGATGCAGAGAGCGACGCACTTGGCGCACAAGCCGATGAGCTCGATGACGTAGAGGAGCGGTATCAAGAGCGGGCTGAGCCACCAGATCCAGGGCATCCCGCCGGGCACCAGGTGCTTGAAATGCGCGGGGAGCCCGAACTTCCTGATCCCGGCCAGATTGATGAGGACGAAGGTGCTCAAAGCCAGGGCCGCGGTCACCGAGACGTTGCCGGTCACGGCCGAGGAGCCCGGCAGGAGGCCCCACAGGTTGCAGCCCAGGATGAAGAAGAAGAGGGTCAGGAAATACGGCAGGAAGGCTTCGGTGTCGTGGCCGAAGACGGGGGCCACGATGTAGTTGCGGACATAGAGCACCATCGCCTCGACCGCCGTGCGCCACAGGCGCCCGGCGCCGCTGCGGCCCCGCGCCGCGGCCGAGAGCGCCAGGACGAGCAGGACGGCCACGACCCACAGCGTGACCGAGTGCTTGGATACGGCCAAAGTGAAGCGGCCGATCGAGAAAAGCGGGAAATAGGTGTGGTCGAGGAGGTGGTGCCCGAGGATCTCTTCGAAGTTCATCGCAAAGGAACCCGCCGCAGCTCCAGGGGCAGCAGGAAGGCGATGCCGAGGCCGTAGCCAGCCAGCAAAGCCGGCGCGCAGGCCGCGGGCGTGCGCAGGCACCAGAGCATCAGGCCGACCAACACCGCCGCGCGGCTGCCCACCCCGGACCAGAAGGTCCACCAGAAGGCCCGCGTCGAGACCTGCTGGGCCGCCAGGAGGGCCGCGGCTCCCAGGGAAGCCAGGGCCCAGGCCGTCGCCAGCCCCCAGGCCGCGGCGCGGCCTGCGGCGCCGGGCCAGAGCCACCGGGCGCCGGCCGCGGCGGCCGCGGCCAGCAGGCCGGCCGGCACGGCCGCACTAATCGTCTTTGCGGCCAATTCTCGATAATTTGATGAGTCTATAGAGCGCAAGCGCCATCCCGGCCATCGCGCCCAGAACGCTCAGCCAGGGACCCGTGCCGCAGACCGAGTCCAGCCAGTAGCCGCCCCCGAGTCCGACCAGCACCGCAGCAGCCAGTTCGGTTCCCGCAGCCAGGGCGTTCATGCGCGATGATGCGGGAAGATTCTACGAATTATCAGGCTCATCATGTCAATGACGGACGCCGGCCCGGAGATTTGTTGTATACTTCTCGTCTCACTATGGCCGATACGCGCCACCCCCTGCCCAGGATCCTGCTCGCCGACGACGAGCCCGACCTCCTGGCCCTGATGAAGGAGACCCTGGAGCGCCAAGGCTTCTCGGTGACCACGGCTTCAGACGGCCAGGAAGCCCTGGCCGCCATCCGCCAGGACCCCCCGGACATCGCGGTCCTGGACCTCATCATGCCCCGCTGCGACGGCTTCACCGTCTGCCGGGAACTGCGCCGGGACCCGCTCTTCGCCCACCTGCCCATCATCATCCTCTCCGCCTCAGGCTCGCGCGACAGCCGCATCGAGGGTCTCGACCTGGGCGTCGACGATTTCATCACCAAGTCCGTGGATATCCGCGAGCTCCTGGCCCGCATCCGCATGATCCTCAAGCGCTCCCGGCAGGGCCTCGACGCCAATCCGCTGACGCGCCTGCCCGGAAACCTCTCCATCGAGTCGCGCATCGAGGACGCCCTGGCCCAGAACCAGCCGCTGGCCGTGCTCTACGTTGACCTCGACCAGTTCAAGGCCTATAACGACTGCTACGGCTACGACGCGGGCGACCATGTCCTGCGCACCTTGGCCGACATCCTCGTCAAGGTCGCGCGCGAGCAGGCCGGCCCGCCCGACTTCGTGGGCCACATCGGAGGGGACGACTTCATCGTGCTCACCGAGCCGCCCCGCATGGAGGAGATGGCCCGGCGCGTCATCGCGGAGTTCGACGCGGCCAGCCCCGGCTTCTACAACGAGGCGGACCGCAAACGCGGCCGCATCATGTCCACGGACCGCCAGGGCAACGTGAAGGAGTTCCCCCTGCTCTCGGTCTCCATCGGCATCTGCCACAACGCCAACAAAAAGCTCGAATCCCTGGCCCAGGTGTCGCAGCTCGGCACGGAGCTCAAGAAAGCGGCCAAGGAGCTGCCGGGCAGCAAGTATCTCGTGGACCGCCGCCGCTAGGTCAGCAGGCTTCCCAGAGCGCGGCCAGACCCTGCCCCACGCCGATGCAGAGCGACGTCAGGCCGCGGCGGGCGCCGCGGCGGCGCAGCTCATGCAGCAGAGTCACGGTGATGCGCGCCCCGCTCGAGCCCAGAGGATGTCCCAAGGCGATAGCGCCGCCGTTGACGTTGAGCTGTTGCGCGTCGAGGCCCAGCTCACGCGCGCAGGCCAAGGCCTGGACCGCGAAGGCCTCGTTGATCTCGTGCAGATCCACGTCCGAGACCTTGAGTCCTTTCCGGCCCAAGAGCTTGCGGACCGCCGCGATGGGGCCCAGGCCCATGAGCGTGGGGTCCACGCCCGCGGCGGCCGAGCCCGCCCAGCGCGCCAAGGGCGCTAGGCCCAGCGCCCGAGCCCGAGCGGCCTCCATGAGCAGCAGGACCGCGGCGCCGTCGTTCATGCTCGAGCTGTTTCCCGCGGTCACGCTGCCGCCCTTGCGGAAAGCTGGCTTGAGCGCCGCGAGCTTCTCCAGCGTGGTGTCCGGCCGCATGGTCTCGTCCTGCTTCGCGGCGGCCGCGGGATCCTTCGGGCCGGGGGTCGGGATGGGCACGATCTCTTCGGCAAAGACCCGCTCGCGCGCCCGGCAGGCGCGCCGGTGGCTCTCCAAAGCGAAAGCGTCCTGGTCGGCGCGGGATATCCGGAACTTCTCGGCGATGTTCTCCGCGGTCTCGCCCATGCCCTGCAGGGGGAAGAGCTTCTCCATGCGGGGGTTGGGGAAGCGCCAGCCCAGAGCCGTGTCGAAGGCTGTGAGGTTGCCGAAGGGGTAGGCCTTCTCGGCCTTGGGCAGGACCCAGGGCGCGCGGCTCATGCTCTCCACGCCGCCCGCCACGTAGACTTCTCCCTCGCCGGCCAGGATCGCGCGCGCCGCGCAATTGACCGCCTCCAGGCCCGAGGCGCAGAGCCGGTTGACCGTGCAGCCGGGGACCGACTGCGGCAAGCCGGCCAACAGCGCCGCCATGCGCGCGACGTTGCGGTTGTCCTCGCCGGCCCCGTTGGCGCAGCCCAGGTACACGTCGGCGATCTCGGCCGGGTCCAGGGCCGGAACGGTCTTCAAGAGGGCGGCGATGACGGCCGCGGCCAGGTCGTCGGGCCGCACCGGCGCGAGCTGACCGCCCAGCCGGCCCACCGGGGACCGGACCGCGGCCACGGCTACGGCTTCTCGTTGGCTCATTTGTTCCTCCATTCCGAGCGCAGCAGGCCCCAGCATTCCTGGTCTATCCAGCGGCCGTTCAAGCGCTTCTCGTGGCGCAGGCAGCCCTCGTAGCGGAAGCCCGCGCGCTGGAGCACCTTGCGCGCGCCCCGGTTGGCCGGGTCGAGGCGGGCATAGAGCTTCTGCAGGGCGTCCCGCCGGAAGGCGTGCTCGATGAGGAGCCGGCCCGCCTCCGCGCCGTAGCCCCGCTCCTGCCGGTCGGCGCGGATCCAGAGCGAGAACTCGGCCAACCCCGGCACGGCCAGCAGGGATTGCAAAGACGCCACTCCCGCCAAAACGCCGGAGCGCGCCTCGAACACGCCGAAATCATCCCGCTCGCCGCGGCGCCGGGCTTCGCCGCACGCCAGGATGAAACCCCGGCTGTCTTCAGGGGAGACCGCGTCTGGCACCCAGCGCAGACGGCGCCTGAGGACCTCGCGCGAGGAGTCCACCGCGGCGAAGAGCGCCGCCGCGTCCGCCTCCGCCAGGGGCCTGAGCAGCAGGCGTCGGCCCTGCGGGGCCGGGCTCATCTCAGCGCCCGGACCGTCGGAGCCACGACCTCCTGGCAGGCCCGCAACACCGCGTCGGCCGCGCGGGAGAAGGGCATGCCGGCCGCCCGCGCGCGCGCCGCGCGCCCCATGTCCGCGAGCTTGGCGCAGTCGGCCAGGGCGGGCTCCAGGGCTTCGGCCAGGCGCCGGGGTGCCGCGGCCAGGCTCGGATAGGGCACGACCAGGCCGCAGGATTCGTCGAGTATCTCGCGCACCCCGTAATGGTCGCTGGCCAGCACCGCCAGGCCCGCCTGCATGGCCTCCACGAGGTTGAGGCCGTAACTCTCGTGGACCGACGGGGAGACGAAGAGGTTCGCCAGCCGGAAATGGGCCTTCTTGGCCGCGGCGTCGAGATAGCCGGGGAAGAAGACCTTGACCCGGCGCAAGGCCGCGGCCGCGGCGCGCACGCGCCGGCAGTAGGCCGCGCCCTGCATGAAGGAGGCCTCGCCGCAGATGAGGAGCACCACGTCCCGGCCCTCCAGGCGGCCCTCGCCTTCCAGGAGGCGCAGGGCTTCGAGCAGCAGGTGGATCCCCTTCTCCGGCGAGATGCGGCTCAGGGTCATGAGCACCACGGAGCGCGGCCCGACATGGAAGCGCTCGCGCAATTCCCGCAGGCGCTGCTCCGAGGGCTCCGGGGCCTCATCGGCGAAGGCGCCCCAGGGCACGATCTGGATGCGCGGGGCCAGGCTTGCGCCGGGCGTCTCGCCGTCGTAGCAGCGGGTCAGCGTCTCGGCCATGCTCCGGGAGGGCACGATGAGGCGGCGGGAAAGGGCCACGGTCTCGCGCTGCTTCTCGAAG
Organism: Elusimicrobiota bacterium; assembly: GCA_026388095.1. NCBI lineage: Bacteria > Pseudomonadati > Elusimicrobiota > Elusimicrobiota bacterium. Next base: position 22,925 of record JAPLKL010000068.1, read on the forward strand.
ATGATGCGCAGCAGGTCCGGCACCGCTCCGGAGAGTCCCAGCCGGCGGCAGCGCTCGTAAAGCCGGGTCAGATGCTGCGGCGGGACCAGGCTGTAGAGGTAGATCTTGTTGAAATAGTCCACCACGTCCACGTGCCACAGGGAGACGATGGGGTAGCCGGCCTCGGCCAGCCTGGACAGGGTCGGGCCTTCGGAGACGTCATTGACCAGCACCGTGGTCCCAGCCGGGGGCAGGCGGTCGCGCCGGGCCAGGAGCCAGTCGGTGGTGGCGGCCTCGAAATCCCGGCAGAAGCGGGCGTACTCGAACTCGGAAAGGCGGACCAGGTCGTAGCCGGGCCCGGCCGGCAGTCGGACGTACTCGACCCCCGGGGCCGGGGCTTCCAGTCCGGAGCCGAGGACCGTCAGGCCGCGCAGGCCCGCCGCCGCCCAATTGCGGATGAGCCGCAGGCCCACCATGGCGCCGCCGCCCAAAGGAGTGCGGTCCATGGGGTAGCCCAGATGGCTGCCGATGAACACGATGCCCAAGCGTTGCGATTATAACATTTGCAGGCGCGCGTCCTATGGACTATAATGACCGCATGCACGCTGAATCCAGACGGATCGTCTTGTGCGCCGGCCTGCGCACTCCCATCGGCCATATCTCGCGCAGCCTGGCGGACCTGCCGCCGGCCGCGCTCATGCACGCCGCGGTGCACAACCTCCTGGAGCGCGCCCGCCTTGAAGCCGCGGCCGTAGACGGCCTCGTCGTGGGCTGGGTCGGGCAGACCTTCTCCGCCCCCAACATCGCGCGCGTGGTGGCCCTGACCAGCGGCCTGCCCGAGAAGTGCCAGTCGCTCACGGTCCAGAACAACTGCATCTCCTCCTTCGAGGCCGTCAGCGAGGCGGCGCGCCGCATCCTGGTCGGCGAGGGCCGGCTCTACATCGTGGGCGGCACGGAGAGCATGTCCCGCCTGCCCTACACCATCGAGGGCTCGCGCGCGGCGCGGGAGCTGCGCAGCCTGGCCACGGTCAAGGAGCGCTGGGGCGCGCTGTGGGACAACCCCAACGCGAGCATCGTAGACGCCATGGAGGAAGGCCTGACCGACCCGGTGGAGCATATCAACATGGCCGCCACGGCCGAGGTCTGCGCGCAATTCTACGGCGTCCCCCGCGAGGAGCAGGACCGCTTCGCCTGCGAGAGCTTCCGGCGCACCCTGGCCGCCTGGAACCGCGGCTTCTACGCCTCCCATGTGGCCCCGGTGGTCGTGGACGGCAAGACCGTCCTGGAGAAGGACGAGTACCCGTTCCTGCGCGAGGACCTGCCCAACAAGCCCCAGATGTTCGCCAAGGCGCCGGCCCTGTTCGGCTCCACGGCCTACCCGCTCAAGGATTTCTACCGGGACAACGCCGCGTTCTTGAAAGACCGGGTCTTCGAAGAGGGCAAGAGCCAGGCCACGGTGACTCTGTTCAACTCCTGCGGCCGCTCGGACGGGGCCTCGGCCGTGATCGTGACCACGCCGGAGCGCGCGGCGGAGCTGGGCTTGACGCCCTTAGCCGAGCTGCGCAGTTGGGGCTACTTCGGCAACGAGCCGGCCTTCATGGGCGTCTCCCCCGCTCTCGCGGCGCCCGTGGCTTTGGAATCAGCGGGCGTGAAGTTCGCGGACATGGACCATGTGGAGCTGCACGAGCCCTTCGCGGCCACCGTGCTCTCCATCTTCAAGCTGGGCCCGGAGCACGGCTGCGATTGGCGGGCCAAGTACGAGGCGGGCGCCTTGAATCCGAACGGAGGCTCCATCGCGTTGGGGCATCCTTTGGGAGCTACGGGCACTCGCCTGGTGCTCAACCTGATGTATTCTCTACACGAGGACCCCCAGGCCCGGCTGGGCCTGGCCGCGGCCTGCGCGGGCGGCGGCACGGGCGGAGCGCTCGTGCTGGAAAAAATCTAACCGCCGCTATCCGACGCTGTTCTTGTCATTCGGCCCAGACGCGCAAAGCGTGTCTGGGCCGAATCGCGTTCGCGCTGTTCTTCGTGCGAGCGCCCCGCCGTTTATGAAGAACTGTTCAATCCATGGAATGCCACTTTGGCGACCAGCAGTGCCCATACACCCCGTTGCCATCAGGTGTCTCAATCACTTCCCACAGCGAATGACCATCGCGCCTGACTACAGCATTCAGAGCCTCGCGCACTGTGACATCTCTCAAGCGCACTGACACCCGACGGTTCGCCTCCGGTCCCCCGGGACCAACGATAGCTCGCGCGAAGTAAGGCTTCACAATCCCAGCCGCCAAGCAGATCTTCTCCAGAACGCTCTCCTGCAAGGTGCTATCTATGCCGCCTCTTACATCCACCTCTGGGATACGCTTTTCGAGCGGGCTGCTTTTCTTCCCCGCGAGGACCGCCTCCGGCGCCATCTCCAATACGCCATCGCTCACCCGCCAAGCATACCCCTTGAGAGATGTGGCCACCAGCCTATTCAGGGCCGACTCCAAGACCTCTTCTTCGGCCAAAAATGGTTTTGGCGCCTGCGACTTGGGATTTTCCACGAGCTCAAGCCCGCAGGGAATGAACGCTTTGCGGCACAGTTGACGGAACGCAGATCGTCCATCGTCTTCTGAGACACGATTGATCCGAAGGGCCAGGATTTCCCCGGTTCCGAGACGCTTCTCCTGGCATGCTTGCACGGACAGCAATGCAAGGACCGCCACAAGGGACATCCTGTTCGCGTACCGCATATCGGCTGATTGTAGCCTTGTCGATGCGTCTATGCAAACCCTGGTTCCGTCTGGCCGGCATCGTAGTGCCGCTGCCGTCGAGAGTTATCCACAAACTCTGCCCGGGCAGAGTTGTCATTATAGAAGACTTATCCACACAACTTGCCCCGGGGCAAGTTGCGCTTAGAATTGCGACCCGCGCCGCATTACGTCTATAATGTCTGAAGCCCCGGCTGGGGCGCCATGAACATCCTCGGCATCTCGGCGTATTACCACGACAGCGCGGCCGCTTTGATCCAGGACGGCCGCATCGTGGCGGCGGCGCAGGAGGAGCGCTTCACGCGCAAGCGCCACGACTCGGATTTCCCCATCCACGCCATCGCCTACTGCCTGGAGGCGGGCGGGCTCAAGGTCTCGGATCTGGACCTCGTGGGCTTCTACGACAAGCCCTTTCTCAAATTCGAGCGCATGCTCAAGACCTACATGGCCTACGCGCCGCGGGGCTTGCGCTCCTTCGGCATGGCCGTGCCGCTCTGGCTCAAGGGCAAGCTCTGGATGCGGTCCCAGATCCAGGAAGCCTTGGGCTTCGAGGGCCAGATCCTCTTCCCGGAGCATCACGAGTCCCACGCCGCCTCCGCCTTCTTCCCCTCGCCTTTCTCCGAGGCGGCCATCGTCACCATGGACGGGGTGGGCGAGTGGGCCACGGCCTCCATCGGCGAAGGCCGCGGCCATCAGGTCCGGCTGACCCACGAGCTCCACTTCCCCCACTCCTTGGGCCTGCTCTACTGCGCCTTCACCTACTACACCGGCTTCAAGGTCAACTCCGGCGAGTACAAGGTCATGGGCCTGGCCCCCTACGGCGAGCCCAAGTACGCGGACCTCATCTACAAAGAGCTCATCGACCTCAAGGAAGACGGCTCGCTCAAACTCAACCAGGAGTATTTCGATTACTGCTCGGGCCTGACCATGACCAGCGATAAGTTCCACAAGCTCTTCGGCGGCCCGCCGCGCCAGCCCGAATCCGAACTGACCCAGAAAGAGATGGACCTGGCCGCCTCGGTGCAGGCCGTGACCGAGGAAGTCATGCTGCGCATGGCGCGCCACGCCAGGAAGATCACGGGGCACAAGGACCTCTGCCTGGCCGGCGGCGTGGCCCTCAACTGCGTGGGCAACGGCCGCATCGTGCGCGAGAACGTCTTCGACCGCATCTGGATCCAGCCCGCCTCAGGCGACGCGGGCGGCGCCTTGGGCGCGGCGCTGCTGCTCTGGCACCAATACCTGGGAAAGGAAAGGACGGTCTCGGGAGGCCGCGACTCCCAGCAGGGCTCGCTGTTGGGCCCCAGCTTCTCGGACGAGGAGATCGGCGCCTGGCTCCAGTCGAAGGGCATCCCCCACAAGAAGCTCGACCCCAAGGACGTGGCCCGCGAGACCGCGGCGCTCCTGAATGAAGGTCACGTCATCGGCTGGTTCCAAGGCCGCATGGAGTTCGGACCCCGGGCCTTGGGCAGCCGCAGCATCATCGGCGACGCGCGCAACGTAGAGATGCAGGCCAAGATGAACCTCAAGATCAAGTTCCGCGAGTCCTTCCGGCCCTTCGCCCCCTCCGTGCTGGCCGAGCACTATCGCGAGTACTTCGACCTCCCCTGCGAGAGTCCCTACATGCTGCTCACCGCCCCGGTGGTCGAGTCCCGCCGCATCCCCATGAGCGGGGAGCAGCAGAAGCTCTGGGGCATCGCCAAGCTCAACGTGCCGCGCTCGGACCTGCCCGCCATCACGCACGTGGACTACTCCGCGCGCCTGCAGACCGTCAACCAGGCCGACAACGCGCCCTATCATGAGCTCATCGCCGAATTCCGCAAGCTCACGGGCTGCGGGGTCATCGTGAACACCTCCTTCAACGTGCGCGGCGAGCCCATCGTCTGCCGGCCCCAGGAGGCCTACACCTGCTTCATGCGCACCCACATGGACTACCTGGTCCTGGGCAGCTACCTGCTGGACAAGAAGGCCCAGGGCGAGTTCAAAGAGGATCAGTCATGGATGAAAGAATTCGCGCTCGACTAGGCCTGCCCATCCCGGACCCGGACCGGCCCCGCAAGGACCTGCGCGTCTTCGGCTTCGGCCTGGCCGTGATCCTGCTGGTCTTCGCCACGCTGTCCTGGCGCAAGGGCGGGGCCGCCTGGCCCTATGAGCTGCCGCTGGCCACAGCCTGCGCCCTGCTCGGGACACTGCGGCCCGAAGCCCTGCGGCCGGTCTACGGCCCCTGGATGAAGGCCGTGGGCGTCATCGGCAGGATCAACACCTGGCTGGTCATGGCCTTGGTCTACTATCTGGTGATCACCCCCTACGCCGCGCTGGCCCGCCTAGTGGGCGGCGACCTGCTCGACGAGGGGCTCCGGGACAGGGAGAGCTACTGGCATGCGCGGGGCGAGCTCCCCGCGCCGGAATCGTACCGCAACCAGTTCTGAGGAGGGACTATGGCGAAGATGGAGATGCTGCGCGAACTCTGGGACTTCCTCAAGAAACGCAAGGTCTACTGGCTGGCCCCGATCATCATCGTCCTGCTGCTGCTGGGCGGCCTGATCCTGCTCTCGGAGACCACGGCCGTGGCTCCTTTCGTCTACACCCTGTTCTGAGCGCGGTTCCCGTGCGGACGGCTGCGCTGGCGGGGCTCCTCCTTCTTCCGGCCGCGACGGCGGCGGGCGGCGGCCCAGACCGCGCCTTCGGCGCGCGCGGGGTGCGGATATCCCCCGACCCTATCGGCGGCAGAGACGCTGCCGGCTACGGGATCGTTGAGGACTCCGAGAAGCGCCTCGTCGTCGCGGGTGTCGTCATGGACTCCTCCGGAGTCCCCCACATGGCGCTCTGGCGCTTCCGCGGCGACGGCCGGCCGGACTCGGCCTACGGCCGCGGCGGCGTCGCGGTCTCCACGGAGGCCGGCTGGGCCTGGGGCCTGGCGCTCGACGCTCGCGGCCGCGCCGCCGCGGCCGGGAGCATGTCCGCCCACGGCAAGCCCTCCGCCGGCGCGCCGGTCGAGCGCTTCCTCGCCGACGGGCGGCGCGACCCGTCCTTCGGCTGCGGCGGGCGCGTCGTGCTGCGCAGCCCCTTGGGCGGCCCCGTCGCCGAGGCCGGGGCGGCGGCGCTCGCGGAGGACGGCGGCGTGCTCGTCGGAGGCCACGCCGGCGACCGGACTGACGGGGTCCGCGCGGCGCTCTGGCGGCTCAAGGAAGACGGAGCGCTCGACACCCGTTTCGGCACCGGCGGAGCCCTGCTTCTCCCCGGACCCCCGGGCCAGGCGGAACCACGCGTCAGCGCCCTGCATCGCCTGCCGGACGGAGACTGGCTCGCGGCCGGGACATTCGGCTGGAAGGAGCTCGCGCTGTGGCGGGTCTCCGCGGATGGGAAGCTCCGCGCCGGCTTCGGGTCCGGCGGCCTGGCCCGATCGGACGGCGCCGGCCGCGGGATCGCCGATGACGGCGCGGGCGGAGCCTGGGTCGGCGGCTTCTCCTACGCCGCGGCCCAGTCCACGGCCACGGTGGAGCGCGCGGTGCTCGCGCGCTTCGCCGCCGACGGCTCGACCCGCTCACTGGCCGTCCTCGACGCCGGCCCCTTCCGGGACCGGGAGGCCTTCGCCGTCGTCCGCGCGGGCGACGGCCGTCTCTTCCTCTCCGGCTACGCCGACTCCGGCCGCAGGCCCGTATCCGCCTGCCTCTGGGGCCTGACCAGCGACGGCGTGCCCGACCGCCGCTTCGGCCGCGCCGGCGTCCTGCTCCTGCCTGGTTCCGCGCCCGGCGGCGAGGACCGCATCTACGCCCTGACCCTCGACTCGGAGGGCCGCCTGATCGCCGCGGGGCTGTCGCGGGACGCCGATGGCCGCCGCTCGCTGGCGGTCTGGCGGATCAAGCTGTAATACTTCCGGCCCGGCTGCGTATCCATCAGCAGAACGGAGGTGCACCATGAGAGCACGATGGATACTGCTGGTCTCGCTGGCCGTGCCGCTGGTCGCGGCCTTGCCCGCGCACGCGGGGAACGACGGGCACGGGGCGAAGGCGCCGGAGGAGGTCATAGCCGAAAAGCCGCCCCTGCCTGCGCAGGACAGACTGGGCCTCTTCGCGGGCTACCGAGCGATAGCCCTCCCCATGTCGGGGTACAAGATCGCCTTCCTTGAGAAGGGCCAGCACGTCGACGTGATGGTGACCTTCGATGCGGTCATGAAAGACAAGAAGAAGGAGAAGGTCACGGCCACCATCCTGCAGAACGTGATGGTCGTCAACGTGCAGAAGCCCGCGAAGCTCGAAGAGCTCGGGGTCGTGGACCTGCTCCTCAACCCGAACGAGACGCAGTACGCGGCCCTCAGCTCCTACCAGGGCGAACTCTCCATCGGCAGGCGCGCCGAGGGCGACGTGGCCATGACGCCGATGGAGATGGCGTCCCTGCGCAAGCTGTTCAGGTAAGGCTGCGCCGGGGAGGGTAACAGGATGACCAGGACGAGGCTCGGGCTCCTGCTCCTGGCCGCGGCGGCCGCCCTGTGCGCGGCCGCCGCCTGCCGGAAAGACCGCAGTCGGGCCCAGTGGCAGCGGCTCTCCGAGACCAGCATCGACCTTTACGACCAAGGCCGATATCTCGAGGCTCTCCCCCCCGCCAAGCAGGCGGCCGCGATCGCCGAGAAGGCGTTCGGCCCCGCCGACCTCCGGACCGCCTATGCCTTGGACCATCTGGGCAAGGTCTATCGCAGGACCGGCGAGCTGGAGACGGCCCGTCCGCTCTTCGAGCGCGCGGTCAGGATCACCGCCGAGGCCCTGGACCATGACGCGCCCATGCGGGCTCATTTTCTGGACAATCTCGCCGAGCTGCTCATGGCTCAGGGCAAGTACGACGAGGCGGAGGACTTCTACGGCGACTCGCTGCACCTCATGCAGAGGTCCTTCGGGGAGCTGAGCGCCCCGGTCTCCGCGGCCTACACGCGGCTGGCCACGCTCTATACCCGCTGGGGAGTCTACGCGGAAGCGGAGAAGCTCATCGCGCGCCTGCAGGACATCAACTCCCGCATCGGGGCTTCCGACGCGGCCATGGACGCCGCGGTCGCCGCGGCTCTCGCGGAGATATACCTCAAGACCGGCCGCGTCGACCAGGCCCGGGAGCCTTGCCGCCGCGCCCTGTCTTTGCGCCAACGCCTGCCCCATAACCACCTCGACCTCGCCCAATCCCTGAGCGGCATGGGGCTCCTGCTGCTGCGCGAGGGCCGGCTGGAGGAAGCGCAGAGGTCCATCCAACAGGCGGTCGACATCCACCGATCGAGCCCGGGCGCCGATCCCCAGGGCTTGGTGGAGGGCTGGCTCGACATGGCCGAGGTCTACGCGGCCCAGGGCCGGACCCAAGAGGCGGAGAAGCTCTTCAATTCGCTCCTGCCCCGATACGATAACCCCTACGCCCAGGTCAAGGCTGCGATCCGGGTGGCGGGCTATTATCAGCAGCACGGCCGGCTGGACACGGCGGAACCGCTCTATCTGCAGGCTTTAGCCAGACAAGTGGCCTCGCCAAAGGCGGACCAGAAGGACCGCGAGGTCCTGCTCATCCGGCTCGCGGAGGTAGCCACCGGCTTGGGCAAGCAGGAACAGGCCGAAGGCTATCTGCGTCGCGCCCTGGAGACCAACGAAGACCTTCGCGGGGAGCTCGACCCCAGCTCCCTGGACATCCTCGCATCCATGGCCCGGCTCCAGATCGCGAGGCACCGGCTCGATCGGGCGGAGCTCTGGGTGGCGCGCATGCGCAAGGTGGCCGACGCCCACGGGCGCGAGAGCGGGATCGGCAAAGACGCCCTGCGCAGGATGGCGAAGATATACAGGTCCATGGGCCGCAAGGACCGGGCGGCCCGGCTGGAACGACAGGCGGATTATGGTTCCTAGCACCGCCGGCGCTCCTTTTGTCTATACTCTATCCTGGCCTCGGGCCCCTGTAATACTCCGAGGCCTCACCCGTATACCTAGTCAGGAGGAAGAGTCCCGCATGCCCCAGTCCGGCGCGCCCCAGGACTTCGCCTCCATCTATGACCGATACTTTTCCCGCGTCTACGGCTTCATCCGCAGCCAGGTCGGCGACCCGGCCGCGACCGACGACGTGGCCAGCCGCGTCTTCGAGCGGGTGCTCGAGCGCCTGTCCAGCTTCGACCCCGAGCGCGGCGCTTTCGAATCCTGGCTTTTCGCCGTGGCGCGCAACGCGCTGCGCGACCATTTCCGGGCCCAGAGCCGGCGCGGGCCGTCTCTCGATGAAGGCGGGCCCGAGCCCGCTTCCCGAGAGCCGGCCGCAGAGACGCGCCTGCTGGCCGAGGAAGAGAGCGCCGGTCTGCTCCGGGCCCTGCGCGGCCTCGATGAGCGCAGCCGCGAGGTCCTGGGCCTCAAGTTCCAAGCCAGACTCACGAACCGGCAGATCGCCGAGGTGCTGGAGTTGGGCGAGAGCCACGTGGGAGTGCTGGTCTACCGGGCGGTCAAACAGCTGCAGGCCGCCCTGGGAGAGCCCTCATGAGTGACGCGGCAACGCGCTTCGAGGCTGACCTGGAGGCCTTCCTGGCGGGCCGCCCCGCGGCGCTGGGAGCCGACGCCGGGGCCCTGGCGCTCGCCCAGAAGCTGGCGGGGCTGGACCTCGCCGCGGAGAGCCGCGTCCGGACCAGCCTGCGCGCCAGGCTCGTGTCCCGCGCGCGCCGCGCGGCCGCGCCGGCTTGGAGCCCTTTCAGCCTGCGGCTGCCCGCCGGGCTGGCCGCTGCTTTCGCGGCCGCGGTCATCTTCCTGCTCGTGGTCCGGCCTCGGATGCCGGCACCCCCTGTCCCGGCGGCCCCGACTCCTTCCCCGCTTGTCGCGCTCGCTCCCTCTTCTGTCCCCGCTCCTGCAGGACGGCCTGCGCTCAAGCTGCCCGCGGCGCGGGCCGAGGGGGTATTCATCTCTATCCCTGCAGGTATGCCTTTCGAGACCCACGGCCCGGTCTCGGCCGGGGCCCCTTTCGTGACCGTCCCCGGCCGCAGGACGCACACTGCGCGCGGCCGGGCCGTGGTCTGGGAGTTCGGGCACGCGACGTTCCGGCTGGAAGACCGTCCCGTGCGCATCGACGAGCTTTTCGTGAAGCCGACGCTATGAAACAGCATCAAGGAGGACTATCATGAGATCCCTGCTCCTCGCCGCGGCGCTATTCGCCGTCCCCGCGGCGCTCCATGCCGAGACCCAGCACCTGAGCATCTCCGTCGCGGACTATCCCCTGGACAAGTTCCTGGAGACGCTCTCGCAACAGACCAAGGCCAACTTCATCGTGGCTGAAGGCGTCCAGGACCGGCGCGTCAGTCTCTCGTTCAAGAACGCCCCCGTCAAAGAGGTGCTCGACCAGCTCCGGCAGTCCAAGGGCTTGAGCTACCAGGAGCTCGGCCCCAACCTCTATCTGCTCGCGAACAAGCCCCTGTCCCTCGACGGAGCCAGGGCCCTCGACGGCTACGCCGTCTTTGGCGCCACGCTGACCATCCGCGCGCGCCAAGCCCCGCTGCAAGGGCTCTTCGACCAGATCGGGGGGCAGACCAAGACGAACTTCTCCCTGGCCGAAGGGCTCGAGGGTTCCCGGGCCACCTTGCTCCTCAAGAAAGTGACGGCACGACAGGCCGTGCAGGTGCTCTGCGCCATCAAAGGACTCACCGTGAACATCACAGGAAGCGGCAGCTTTATCGTCAGGCCCGTAAACCCTGCGCCCGCCGCAGGCGCGCGCCGCCTGCCGGACTCGCGGCCGCTGGTGGTGCGCGACACGCCCAACCCGGGCCAGGTCGACATCGCGGCAGGAGAGCGCTTCCTCATCGAGCTGCCCGGCAATCTGAAGTCCCCTTACGAATGGGTGGTCGCGGAGATCGACCCCGGGATGGTCTCGGTGGGACAGACCATCATGACGGCGAAGAAAGGCGATCCCGACGGATACGCCACCTGGGTCTTCCCGTTCCAGGCCCTCAAGCCCGGCGGGACGTCGGTCCTGCTGGAGTACCGCAACGCCAGGGAGAAGGAGGCCCCCATCAAGACCTTCAAGCTCGCGGTCACGGTCTCCGAAGGTGCGGCCGCCGCGGCAGCCGCCGCGGAGCCGGAACAGAAGGCCCCCCCCATGAAGGCCGACCCCCAGGGCATCTTCACGGGTTACCGCGGGGTCTCGCTGTCCTTGCCCGGCCACCAGCTGGCCTTCCTCAAGAAGGGCGACCACGTGGACGTCATGGTCACCTTCGACGCCAAGCTGGCCGACAACCGGAAGGAGAAGGTGACGGCCACCATCCTGCAGAACGTCCGGATCGTGGACATCTCCAAGCCCGCCAAGGGCGAGGAGCGCGGGACCATCCAGATCCTGCTCAACCCCAACGAGGCGCAGTACGCCGCCTTGAGCGACGCCCAGGGCGACCTGCACGTCGCGCTGCGCGCCCCGGGAGACGTGGAGATGCACCCCATGGAGATGGCGAGCTTCCGCAAGCTCTTCCGCTGAGCCCGGCTAAGATAAGGAGGAATGATATGAAACGGTTCGACTGGATGCTGGTCCTGGCCCTGGCCGCGTCAGCGGTCCCGGCGCGCGGCGCGGCCTTCCCCACCCCGGACATGGCCTGCGCCGAGAAGGAGATGCAGCTCTTCTTCCACTACTTCAAGCCGGACCTGGCCCCGGGGCTAAAAGAGTACGAGCTGACCTGCTCGGGCCAGAAGAGCGTGGTCCGGATGCCGCCATGGCTGCCCGTGGCGCTGCCGAAGATGTCGGAGCACAAAGTCTGGAAGGAGGGCGACGGCACGGAGCTCAGCGAGGCCCAGCTCTGGCAGGCCCCTGCCTCCGTCCTCTATGAGTTCCTGAAACTAGCACAGAAGGATTCCGGGGAGGACTCGCTCTATGACCGGGAGACGGACTACAACAACCTGCTGTTCAACTACAGGACCGCCCTGGACCACATCCGCAGGTCGAAGCTCGAGGATTCCCTCGACTACCGCGGCGCGGCCGTGCTCGCGGCCCTCGGCCGCGTGCAGGAGCCGCTGGACAACCTCATGGACTCCCTGCCGGCCGGCGACACCGAGGCCTACCAGCGCGAGGCGGAGGCCGCGGCCCGGGACGCGCGCGCGGCTTTCGCGCTGCTCTTCGCCCCGTCGCAAGCCGCCTCAGCCGCCGAGTACAAGCCCAAGCCGCGCCTGCTGCCGGGCTATCGCGGCTTCTCTTTGCCCTTGCCGGCCCATCAGCTGGCTTTCATCAAGAGGGGCCAATGGGTGGACGTGCTGGTGACCTTCGAGGCCCTGCTCAAAGGCGACGTCAAAGAGAAGGTCACGGCCACGATCCTGCAGAACGTCCTGGTCGTGGACGTGCTCAGGCCGGACCGGATGGATGGGCGGGGAGCCCTGCTGCTGCTGGTCAACCCCAACGAGGCCCAGTACGCGGCCCTGAGCGTCCTGCAGGGTGACGTGCGCGTCACGGCGCGGGCCGAGGGAGACCGCGAGATGCACCCCATGGAGATGGCGAGCCTGCGCAAGCTCTTCAAATAGACGGGGGTCCTAGCGGGAGCAGACCGGGCCGGCGCCCGTCCCGAAGAAGTTGGTGTTCGGGTCTTTGACGCGCGCCCGGTAGACTCCCACCAGGACCATCAGGGGGTCGCAGCCGGCGCCGCAGAAAAGGAAGTAGCGCCGGCGCTTGCGCGCCTTCGGGCCCGAGCCGACCTTCTCGTCGAGTATCTGCAAAGTGAACTCGCAGAGCATGTCCTGTTCCGTGCAGTGCGTCCGATGGGTCAGCCAGTCCTTCTCCTCCTCGGTGATCTCGACATAGCCGACCTTCATCAACAAGGAGATGTCCTGGCTCTTGGCGTCTTTGGGAGCCTCGCAATGGTCCTCGGGGGTGATGATATTGCCTTTCTTCCTGGTCTGGCCGAGTTGCTTGAGGGTGTACAGCTCAAGCCGTCTGGCCTCATAGGGCCGGCGCAGCTTCTTGGGCAGGGCGGCCGGGTCCACGGCCAAAAACCTCGGGATGTGCTCGGGCGGGAGCTCCGCCGTCGGCATCTTGAGGAAGGCCTCGACCATCTCCACTGTGTCGGTGTCGGCGTCCGCGGCCCGGGCTGGGGCTGCCCAGGGCAGGACCAGAACGGCCGCCAGCAGCAGCCCCGCCGCTCGTCGGATCACAGCGTCACTGCCGCGGCGCGCACATCGGGGCCCCGATCCCGAAGAAGTTCGTCTGTTTGATGCGGCCCATCTCCCGGTACTGGGCCACCAGCGCGAAGATCGGGTCCTTGGGATGCAGGAAATAGAACTTGCGGGTGTAGCTCGACTTCTTCGCCTTGACCTTGGCCACGAAGACCTGCAAAGTGAACTCGCACATGAGGTCATGCTCCGTGCACTTGGTCTGCTTCATCAGCCACATTTCCTCATCCTCGGTGATCTCCTCGTACCCGGCCATCTTCAGGACCCCGCCCTTATCCGTCTTGGCCTCCTGGACGACGGAGCAGCTCGCCTCGGGCATGCGCACGATGCCCCTCTTCTTGCCCTCGGAGATCTGCTTGAACGTGTAGAGTTCGAGGCGCTTGGCCAGGAAGGGATCCTGGAGCTTCTTGGGCAGGTCCTCGGCTTTGACGGCCAGGAACTCCGGGATGAACTCGGGAGGGAGTTGCTCGGTCGGGGTGTCCAGGAATGCCTTGACCAGCTCCAGGGTGTCCTTGGCCGCGGGCGCCTCGGCCTTGGCTTCTTCCAGGGCCCCGGCCGAGGCTGCGGCCGGCACAGCCAGCAAGAGGAGGGCCGTCAGGATCGATCTAACCACGCGGGTGGTACCTCCTATGGGACTCCTTGAGCCCGGAAGCCTCGAGATGCGTGTAGATCTGCGTCGTGGCGAGGCTGGAATGTCCCAACATCTCCTGCACGCTCCTCAGGTCCGCCCCGCCTTGGAGCATGTGCGTGGCGAACGTGTGGCGCAGCACATGCGGATGGACCTTGCCCTCCAGCCCGGCGCGCTTGGCCAGGGCCTGCAGGTCCCGCCAGAACTGCACGCGAGAGAGCCGGCGGCCGCGTCTATTGAGGAAGACCTCCCCGTCCGCCGCGTGCGGGAAGCGCTGCTGACGGATCTGCAGGAACTGCTTCAGGAGCGACAAGGCCCGCTCGTGCACGGGGATCAGGCGCTCCTTGGAGCCCTTGCCCAGAACGCGCACCCAGCCGTCTTGGAGGTTGACGTACTCGGCTTTGAGCGCCAGGATCTCCGAGACGCGCATGCCTGTGGCGTAGAGGATCTCGAGCATGACCCGGGTGCGCAGGGCCGCATAGGAGACGCCGGCGGGGACGGCCAAAAGGCGCCCCACCTCCTCCGCGGTCAGGAACTGGGGCAGGCGCGCCGGCCGCCGGGGCGAGCGCAGCTCCGCGGCCGGGTTGACCTCGACGCGGCGCTCCGCGGCCTGGAAGAAATAGAAGGAGCGCAAGGCCTCGATCTTGCGGAAAAGAGAGCTGGCCGCGAGCCCTTTCTTGGACTTGAGCTCCCAGAGGTAGTCCTCCAGGTCGCTGCGCAGGATCTTCAGGGGGTCCTGGCCGCGGCCCTCCAGGTAAGCCAGGAACTGCTCCAGATCCGAGACGTAAGCCGAAGTCGTGTTGCGAGCCAGCCCCCGCTCCACCGATATGTAGCGGAGGTACTCCTCCAGGAGCGGCCTAGGCTGTCCCGGCGTACCTACTCGGCTCCCTTGCCCTTGGCGGCGACCAGCTTGCCGGCGGGCTTGACGGCGGGCGCGGCCGCGGGCTCGGGGCGAGCGGCCTCGTCGGCGCCGATGACGCAGAACTTGTCGCGCAGGGCCTTCTCGAGGCGGTTGGCCGCGTCGGCATTGGCTTTGAGATAGGCCTTGGCATTCTCCCGGCCCTGGCCCAGGCGCTCACCCTGATAGAGGAACCAGGAGCCGGACTTCTCCAGGAGCTGGGACTCGACCCCCATATCGAGCAGGCAGCCCTCG